>NZ_LYSO01000076.1:0-29511 GCF_001728935.1 Pseudomonas sp. AP42 | reverse complement strand
GGTTACCGTTGGCTGCTGCAACCTACAAAATTGTGTAGATACCTATGGCTATCGCAGGCAAGCCAGCTCCCACACAAGTCAGCGCTACACATTGGGCTTTGGGGTGGGCTTAGAAGTTGGCCTCCAGCGACACCATCGCCGTACGCTCTTCACCCACGTTGTAGTACGCCGTGCTCGCCCCCAACCCGTTCACCGGGGCCGAGTTGAACGCCACGGTACGCGCCGAGCTCAAGTACTCCTTGTCGAACACGTTGAGCATCGAAAACCGCAGCGCGGCCGACTTGATGACCTTCTTATCCACCGGCAAATAAATACCCGCGTTCAAGTCGAACACCGTGCGGCCTTCGATCTTCTCCTTGTTGGTCAAATCGCCGTAGAAGCTGCCGACATACTTGCCTGCAATGTTGCCGTAGAACCGCGAATCGTCATACCCGAACACCAGGTTGAACATGTTTTCCGGCACGTTGGCCAATTGCTTGCCTGAAGTGGGCAACAGCACGTTCTTGCTGAGCAAATCGTCCTTCTGTTCGGATTGGGTGTAGGTATAGGACGCGTAGTAGTTGAAGTTGTGCGGCAGCAGGCCGCTCCATTCCAATTCCAGGCCTTTGTTATCGACAGTGCCGACGTTGAGCACCATGTAGTCACCGCTGGCATCGGTGGTCGAGACCTGGCGATCCTTGAAGCTGATGTAGAACAGGGTCGCGCTCAGCGCCATGTCGTCTTCGGTGTAGCGCCAGCCCAACTCCTGGTTCCAGCTCAGCTCGGACTTGAGGCTGACGGAGTCGCCCTTGTTGTACAGCACGTAGTTGGGCGGCGTGCGCATATTGCGGGTGACGTTGTAGAACGCCTGGTTGCTGTCGTCGAGCTGATACTTGGCGCTGAAGTTGGGCAGGAACTGGTGGTAACGGGTGTTACGTTTTTCCGGCGTGTCGTACAGGCTGCCGAGATTGTTGCCGTCACGCTCGACATATTGGTAGGCCACGCCACCAACAAAACTCAGGTCCGGTGTGGCTTGCCAGTTGTCCTGTACCCAGAGTTTCTGCGCCGGGGTGACGGTGTAGTAGTGGCGGCCCTGGACCGTAGCGCCGTTTTTGTCGACCACCTGGCCGCCGCTGTTGTAGTCGCCCCACACATCGTCAGGGGCACCTTCGTTGTTGATGCCGATAAACGGCTGAGTCTGGCGCTGGCGTGCGCGTTCGTACCAGTAGCCGTAGTCCAGGCTGTGTTCTTCGTTGATGTCCCACTTCATTTTCGCCGTAAATCCGGGGCGCCAGGTTTCGGTCCACGAAGGGCGGTAATAGTTGGCCGATTGCAGGTTACTCAGGTCGTAATTGCCGGCCTTGTCGGACTTTGGCCCCAGGTTGGAGGCGGTCTGGCCGCTGAAGCTGCCACCGTTGGCCCAGTAGTAGTACGGCGTGAGCGTCAACGACAAGTTGTCCTGCAGTTGCCAGCGCTGGGTCAGCGTGGCGTTGACGCTTTCGAACGGGTTGCGGTTGAGCTTGTAGGACGCCGACAGCAAACCGGCCTTGTACACCGGGCTTTGCGCGTAATCCTTGCGCCGCCCTTCGGTGTCGAACTGCGCTTTGCTCAGGCTGTTATAGTTGTAGTTTTCCTGCTTGTTGTACTTGATCGTAGCCAGTGTGGAATTGCCGTTATCCCCTTCAAACAGGCTGCTCCACTCGATCTTGTCGCTGCGCAGAGTGCCCTTGCCGCGCCACTTGTCACCTTCCAGGTGCGACGCCGATACCCAGGTTTTCAGGCCACCCAAGTCACCGGTGTTCGCTCGCACGAAGGTCTTGCGCAGGGCGTTGGCACCGACGATCTGTTTGGCGAACACCCCGGCGTCCTTGGTCGGGCGAATGGTGATCATGCCGATGTTGCCGCCGCTGGAGCCGATGTGCGGGCCGTCGGCCTCGGAGGAACCCTGGGTGGCGAACACTTCGGCCAGGTTTTCCGGGTCGCCCAATTGGTTGGAGTACACACTGTAGTTGCCCGAGTCGTTGATCGGCACGCCGTCCACCGAGACGCCGACCTGGTCGGAACTCATGCCGCGCATGGTGAAGTTGGTGCCACTGGTGCCGCTGGCATCATCGCTGGAAACGTTGATGCCCGGAGTGTACTTGAGCTTGTCGATGGCGTTGGCGGTGGCCGACATTTCGTCCATGGCTTGCTTGGTCACCGTCGAGCGCGCCTTGGCACTTTCTTCGAGAATCATGTGACCACTGCCAAGGGTTTGCTTGCCGGCGATGTTCACCGAGCCGACATCCTGGGCATCATCGGCCAAAACCAGCGGCGCAAAGCCGCCCAGGCCCGATGCCAGAAGCAGGGCATAAAGAGTGTTGTCGTTCACGTGTAGATCCCTTACTGACATTGTTGTGTTGTATGGGGCAGATGCGAGCTTCCTGACCACTTGTTCAGGAACCAGGGATGATCCACGGCACGTGTAACCGTTTGGTGACAGGTTTTGGTGATTGCGATGAAGGTTCGATGAAGGCGCTGCGGGCTTAGCGCAGTACAATCATGCGACCTAAGAGTATGTGCTGTTCAAAACCCAGCACCGCTTGCAAGGCGTTCAAGACCGCGACTGGGTCCTGACTCGGAAAGCTGCCGCTGACGCGTCTGGCGGCCATGTCTTGGTTAAGCAGAAGTATGCGGCCGGGGTAATAACGCCGCAGGTCCTCAACCACCTCGGCCAGGGGTGCCTTGTAGTAGTTGAGCCAACCCTCGCGCCAGGCCAGGCGTGAGGCGCTGTCGACGCCATGCAAGGGCGCGGCAATACCATCGGCGTAAGCCACTTGCTGGCCCGCTGTCAGCACCTGTTGCTGGCCGTGTTTGGAGGGCGTCACGCCCACACGGCCGGACAGCACAGTGACCTCGGCGCCGTCAGGTTGCAGGCGCACTTCAAACTGCGTTCCCAGTACCCGCGTTTCACCGCCGCTCGCCTCCACCACGAAGGGGTCGCCGGTGTGGGTCACGCTGAAAAAACCTGCACCACGGCGCAGTTGGATGTGCCGTTCGCCCTGGCTGAAATCCACCGCAATGGCGCTGTCGGCGTCGAGGGTGACCTTGGATTGATCGGCCAGGGTGAAGGTCTTCACCTGCCCCGGCGCCGTCACATAATCGGCGCCCCACTCATCGACCCAGCGTGACGGCTGCCAACCGGCGCCCATCGATACCAGCAGCAGCAGGCAGGCGGCGATGGCCAAGGCACCGGACCAACGCGCTACCCGGGAGCGTTTGGAGGCGTTGATCGTATTGAGGTAGCCCTGCAAGGCGAGTGCGTCCTCGTCGGCCAGTTGGCGCGCTGGCACTTCGCTCAATTCCCAGAGCACCTGGGCTTGGGAGTAGGCCTCGACGTGTGCGGGATCTGCGCGTAACCAGCGGCTGAACGTGGCCTGGTCGCCGCTGCTGGGCTGGTCATGCAGCAGGCTCAGCCAGTCGAGCGCGGCCTGTTCCTGGGCGGGCGTGGGCGTGACGTTCACGGGGCTTTCCCTGGCGTGCGTGGCGGCGAGGGTTCGCGAAGGCTGGCCTTGCAGGCTTCGAGGGCGCGCATCATATGTTTTTCCACGGCGCTTTGGGACAGGCCCATGGCCTTGGCGATTTCGGCGTACTTGCGCCCGTGAATGCGGTTTAGCAGGAAAATCTGGCGGGTGCGCTCGGGCAAGCTGCGCAAGGCGGCTTCCACATGGCGCAGATCATTGCCCGCCTCCAGCGCCGCCTGGGGTTCGCAGCCTTGATTGTCTGACTGCTCGGGCAGCCAGCCTTCGCTGCTGCGCGCCCGTGCGCCTTCGCTGCGCAGGTGGTCGATGGCGATATTGCCGGCGCAACGCAGCAGGTAGGTGCTCAGCTCTTCGACCTGCACCAGCGGGCGACGCCAAAAGCGCAGGAACAAATCCTGCACCAGGTCGGCTGCCGTGGCGCGGCACCCGACGCGACGGCTGACCAACGCCTCCATTTGCGAACGCTGGGACAAAAACACCTGCAAAAAGTGCGCACGCCCACCGGCCGCCTCCGCATGCGGATTGTCCTGGGGTTGCGGCGGTGGGTTGATCCTCATGGCCGACTCAAGATAGGGCGAACGCCGCAACAGGGCTGGCCAACAGGCCGAGGCCCGCCAGGATCAAGGCCAGCCTTGGCCGATACGGCAGCAGCAACACCAGCAGCAAGGCGCTGAGCATCAACACCGCACACCACTCCACCAGGCCCTGGCCCCAACCGGCGCCAAGCACGGCCGGCCAGATCGACACGGCCAACAGCAACCAGCCGCCCACCCGCAGCGCCAGGCGCCGCGTGGGCGTGGGTTTGCTGTGCAGCAATTCGCCGTGGTGACGGTCGGTGGCCAAACACAGCGCCGTGAACCCGGCGTAGCACATCAATAGCGCGAGGAGCATCAGTGGGCCTGCTGCTTGAGTGCCAACCCGCGGGCACGTTCAGCCTTGGGTTGCGGCGCGGTGCGGTGGTGCATCTTCCACGCCGCCCACGCCAGGAACATGCCGCTGGCCAGGCAGGTGAGGTCGAAGCCGGCCATGGCCCAATCGCCGTTTGGCAGGGAGACGCCCAAGTGGTGCGCGGTGGTGATGGCGTTAAGCAGTGGTATGGCGGCAAACAACAGCGCGCCGAGGCTCAGTTGCTCAACCCAACCCTGGCGACCGCGCCGCAGCAAGGCGTGCAACAGGCTCAGGCCCCAGGCGATAAAGAACGCCTGCACTTCCCAGTCGGAACGCGCAGCGAAGCTTACCGGCAACAGGCGGTTGGACCAGAAAAACGCCGCAATGGCGATCATCAATCCGGACATGCTGGCAATATTCAGCACCCCCACCAGGCGCAGTTCAAAGGGCATGACCGGGGCCTTGGCGTGCTTGAGCTGGCGCTTGCCCAGCCAGATCACCAAGCCCGTGCCGATCATCGCCGTGCCCGCCAGGCCGCAGATAAAGTACAGCCAGCGCAGCACCGGGCCGGCGAAATGGCCCATGTGCAAACCGTAGAAACTGCCACCGATGGCCGTCGCCAAAGACGGCTCGGCACTGCCTCGCAACAGCTCGCCAGTGGTGCCGTTGAACGACAGGGTACTGCCGGAGGCATGCACCACGCTGTCGGAGCCGGCGCGAGACACATTGACCGAGGCGTTGGCATCGCCGGGGTTGTTGACCGCCACACGCCCCACATGCCCGCCCGCCCACTGTTCCCGCGCCTGCTGGTACATCGGCATCAACGGCAGCAGTTTGCCCGGCTGGCCGAGGGCTGGCGGATTGTCGGTAGCGGGGAACAACTCGCTGAAGAACGCCCGGCTGTCGTCGCCATAGGACGCCACGATGGGCGCAGGCATGACCATGCTCATGAAAATCACCAGGCTGCTGTAGGTGATCATCAGGTGAAACGGCAATACCAGCACACCCACCGCGTTGTGCCCGTCCAGCCAGGAGCGCTGGCCTTTGCGCGGGCGGAAGGTGAAGAAGTCCTTGAAGATTTTCTTGTGGGTAATGATGCCGGTGATCAGCGCGACGAACATCACCATGGCGGCGATGGTCGACAGCCAGCGGCCCCAGGGGTAAGGCATTTGCAGCTGGAAGTGGAAACGATAGAAGAACTCGCCGCCCTTGCTTTCGCGCGCCTGCACCGGTTGGCCGGTGACGGGGTCGAGGACTTTCTGGATGAAGGTGCCGCGCTTGCCGGGCTCGAGCTTGTCTTGCCACATCACCGATAGGCCGGGGTCGCGGCGGGTCGGCAAGGTAATGAACCAGCGCGCGGCGGTGGGTGCCTGCTGTTGCAGGTAGCTTTGCGCCACGGCGAGGCTGCGCCCATCGTCCAGGGGATGGGCCTGCACTTCGGGCTGCATCCAATGGGTAATTTCGTCTTTGAAATAGGCCAGGGTGCCGGTCAGGAAAATCGCGAACAGCAGCCAACCGAAGATCAAGCCTGCCCAGGTGTGCAACCAGGCCATGGCCTGGCGAAAGCCCTCTTTCATGTGCGAGCCATCCAGAAGCCAATGCCGGCCAGGGTTGCAAACAGCGCACTCGGCACCATCACCCCTGCCCAGGCGCGCCATGCCGTGCGGCAGGCAAAACACCAGAGCACCGCCAGCAGGTAGAACACAAAGGAACTCATCATGCCGGTGACCACCGCATCGGCACGGGACGTGGGCAGCCACAGCGCCAGGCAGATGGCAGCCAGGGAGGCCATCAGGTAACCGCCAATCACTGCCGCCAGCACGCGCGAGGTGACGGCGAGGCGGTAGGAAGCGGGCAATGAGGTTTTGCTTTTCATGCGGCAGGCGCCTGATTCATCAGCGTGCAATATTAATGATAAATATTCTCATATGCAAAAGAGAACGGATGAATCACCTCCCTTCGCCGATTGCCGAACCTGGTCACGCGCCCTACAATGCGAACAATTCTTGTTCTCTAAAGCATATCGAATGCTTGCGGAGTGATCGCGTTGCAGCCGTCCAATCCCGTCGAAGTGTTGTACAACGACCATCACCACTGGCTCACCGGCTGGTTGCGACGCAAGCTCGGCTGCCCGGACAACGCGGCCGACCTGGCGCAGGACACCTTTATCCGCGTGCTCAGTGCCCGGGAAGCGCCCACGCTGATCGAGCCGCGCGCCTTCCTCACCACCGTGGCCAAGCGTGTGCTGTTCAACTTCTACCGCCGCCAGGACCTGGAACGCGCCTACCTTGAGGCCTTGGCGCAGATGCCCGAACACGTGGCGCCGTCGGAAGAAGACCGCGCGATCATCCTGCAAACCTTGCTGGAACTGGACCAACTGCTCGACGGCTTGCCCAAGCAAGTCAAACGCGCCTTCCTGTTGGCCCAACTCGACGGCCTGACCTACGCGCAAATCGGCGCACAACTGGGCATCTCCATCGCCACCGTCAAACGCCACCTGACCAAAGCGGCCATGCGCTGCTACTTCGCCCTATGAACGTCTCCAGCCAAGTCGCCGAACAAGCCGTGCACTGGTTGCTGGAAATGCAGCAAGGCGCGCTCAACCCACGCCAGCAGGCGGCCTGGCAGCAATGGTTGAATGCCCACAGCGAACACCAACGCGCGTGGGAGCAGATCCAGCGCGTCAACCAACGCCTGCGCGGCGTGCCCTCGCCCCTCGCTCACGCCGCGTTGAATGCCCCCACCTCCGGCAGCCGGCGTCAGGCGCTTAAATTGCTGCTGATTCTGGGTGCCGGTTCAGCCGCTGCCTGGAGCCTGCGCCAGCAACATATCCTGCCGCCGCTGACGGCTGACTATCGCAGCCCGGTGGGCCAGCGCCGCACGGTGCAATTGGCCGACGGCAGCCAGTTGCAGCTCAACACCGGCAGCGCCGTGGATGTGCATTTCGACGGCCAACAGCGCCTGGTGCGCCTGCTTGAAGGTGAAATCCTGCTCACCGCCCGCGCAGGCCAGGCGCCGTTGCACGTGCTGACCGGCCAGGGCCTGCTCAGCAGCCAGGCGGCGCGCTTGAATGTGCGCCAGTTCAACAACCACACCCAACTGGCGGTGCTGGCCGGCCAGGTCGAGGTAATGCCCAACCGCTACAACGGCTTGGCGCTGAGCGTCGACGCCGCGCACCAGGTCAATTTCACCCGCAAAGGCTGGGACACCCCGCGCGCCACCGACGCCAACAGCGGCGCCTGGGCCGACGGCATGCTGGTGGCCGCACATATGCGCCTGGAAGACTTCTTGGGTGAACTGGGGCGCTATCGTCGCGGCCAGCTCCATTGCGATCCACAAGTGGCCAACCTGCTGCTGTCCGGCAGTTACCCATTGGATGACAGCGAACGCATCCTCGACCTGCTGGAAATCAGCCTGCCGGTGAAAGTGCGGCGTTTTACGCGTTATTGGGTGACCGTGCAGGCACGTGCGTGATGCATAGCGCGTTTTTGTAGGAGCGAGCTTGCTCGCGAAAAACCTCAACCCTCCGCGTTAAACCAGACAACCCGTGTGATCGTTGACGACCTTCGCGAGCAAGCTCGCTCCTACAGTGGGCGGTGAGCTCGAAATATTTTTTGCAGCTGTGAGCCGTTTTCCGCACCTGGCGTGACAGAGAAGGAAAGCCCCCCTTGATCCTTCCTTCTCAGGACCGCCCTTCATGCCCCAGCAACCGACGCTTCTCGCCCGTACCCTACGCCAACTCCTGCTCGGTGCCAGCCTCAGCCTGACCGCACTGCCGGCGGTGATGGCAGCCGACGCCAAGGCGTACCACATTGCGCCGACCACCCTGGAAGCGGCCCTGAATCAATTCGGGCGTGAAGCCGGCGTGCTGGTGTCCTTCGGTTCGGCAGTGACGGCAGGTATGCAAAGCCCTGGGCTGTCGGGCAGTTACAGCGCTGCCGATGGTTTGCAAAAACTGCTGGAAGGCACTGGCCTGCAAGCCCGCGCCGAGGGTGATAACGCCTACAGCCTGCAACCGGCTGGCGCCCCCGCGCCCCTGGAGCTGCAGACCTCCAACGTGGTCGGCGACTGGCTCGGTGATGCGGCGCAAACCAACGTGTTCGAGCACCCCGGCGCCCGTGATGTGATCCGCCGCGAAGAATTCGAACGCCAGGGCGCCACCCAGGCCCGCGATGTGCTCAACCGCATCCCCGGCGTCAACGCCCCGGACAACAACGGCACCGGTAGCCACGACATGGCGCTGAACTTCGGCATTCGCGGGCTCAACCCACGCTTGGCGTCGCGCTCCACGGTGCTGATGGATGGCATCCCGGTGCCCTTCGCGCCCTACGGCCAGCCACAACTCTCCTTTGCGCCGATCAGCATGGGCAACATGGACGCTGTGGATGTGGTACGTGGCGGCGGCGCGGTGCGCTACGGCCCGCAAAACGTGGGAGGCATCGTCAACTTCGTCACCCGGGCTATCCCGGATGCGCCGACGGTCAAAGGTGGCTTGCAGACCGAGACCAGCCCTTCCTCCAGCCACGACGGTTTCAAGACCACCGGCAACCTGCTGGCCGGCGGCACCGCCGACAATGGCCTGGGCGGCGCGCTCTTGTACTCCGGCACCCGCGGCGGCGACTGGCGTGAAAACAGCAACACGCGTATCGACGACCTGATCCTCAAGGGCAAATACCAGCTGGACGACGCCAACAGCTTCAACGCCATGGCGCAGTACTATGAAGGCCAGGCCGATATGCCAGGCGGTTTGAACGTCAAGGACTACAAGGCCGACCCGTACCAGTCCACTCGCCCTTACGACAAGTTCTGGGGCCGCCGCACCATGTTCAACGTCGGCTATCGCTACGAGCAGGACCGCCGCGAATTCACGGTCAACAGTTTCTTCACCAAGACCCTGCGCAGCGGTTACCTGGACCAGGGCAGTTTCCTGTCACTGTCGCCACGGGAATATTGGGTACGCGGCGTGGAAACCCGCTTCGCCCAAGGCTTCGACCTTGGCCCTACCAGCCATGAAGTCGGCGTGGGCTACCGCTACATCAATGAAGCCGGCCATGAGCTGCGCTACCGCACGCCGATCGCCGCCAACCAGCAGATCCCCACCACCAACAGCCGCAACGACCGCGACACACGCGGCGGCACCGAAGCCAATGCGTTCTTCATCGACGACCGCATCGACATCGGCAAGTGGACCATCACCCCAGGCATTCGCTACGAGATGATCGAGTCCCAGCAGACCAACAACCTGAGCAACGTCAAATACAAGGGCGACTACAACACCGCACTCCCGGCGCTGAACGTGCTCTACCACCTCACCGACGACTGGAACCTGTACGCCAACACCGAAGGCTCGTTCGGCAGCGTGCAATACAGCCAGATGCCCAACCGTGTGAACAGCGGCGAAGTAAAACCGGAAAAAGCCCGCACCTGGGAACTCGGCACGCGCTATGACAACGGCAACCTGCGCGCAGAAATCGGTGCGTTCCTGATCAACTTCGACAACCAGTACGACAGCAACCAGACCAACGACACCGTGATCGCCCGGGGTGAAACGCGCCACCAGGGCATCGAGTCGAGCATCAACTACGCCCTCGACGGCCTGAGCCCGGCGCTGGCCGGGTTTGATGTGTACGCCACCTACGCCTATGTCGACGCGACCATCCGCGAAGACGGCCCGAACAAAGGCAACCGCGTGCCCTTCTCCTCCAAGCACAAAGGTACCCTCGGCGTGGGTTACACCGAAGGCCCATGGAAGCTGAATGTGGACAGCAGCTACCAGAGCAGCCAGTTTGCCGACAACGCCAACACCCAGGCCGAAAGCGCCGACGGTGCCAATGGACGCATCCCCGGCTACATGCTGTTCAGCAGCCGCGCAGCCTATGACTTCGGCCCGCAGCTGTCGGATTTGAACGTGGCGGTTGGAGTGAAGAACATCTTCAACAAGCAGTACTACACCCGCTCGTTTGACGACAACAACAAGGGCAAGTACGTGGGTGAGCCGCGCACGGTGTATGTGCAAACCTCTATCGCGTTCTGACCGCATTTTGTAGGAGCGAGCTTGCTCGCGAAAAACTCACAGGCGCCGCGTTCATATAGCAAGCACGCGTTATCGTTGATGTTTTTCGCGAGCAAGCTCGCTCCTACAGATGATTTTCAGTGTGTTCAGGATCTAACTGCCCGCCAGGCAACTCGGGGTGGCGGCCACCAACGCGTCAATCGCACACCGCGTCTTGGCCGGCATATGCGCCGCCGTCGGCCAGATCACATGGATCGGCGCAGGTTGCTCACGGTAGCTGGGCAGCACGGCTTGCAACTGCCCGCGCAGCGCGTAGTGGGCAATCAACCAACTCGGCAACCAGGCCAGGCCCACGCCCGCGATGGCGGCATCGGCTACGGCCTGGAGGTCGTCCAGGATCAGGGGAGAGACCAGGCGCGAGCGCTGCGCGGTGTTGCTGCGGTAGGCAATGCCACGATGAGCGGCCAGGTCTTCGATACTTTCAATGGCGCCCTTGCGCTGCAAATACGCCGGTGACGCCGCCAGCCCCATGACCTGCTGCCCCAGGCGCCTTGCACTCAGGCGGTCGGTGTCGGGCAACGGGCCGATGCGCACGGCAATATCGAAGCCCTCCTGCACCAGATCGATCATGCGGTCGGAAAAACAAAGGTCGATTTCCAGTTCCGGATAGCTGTCCATCAGGGCCCACAACGCTGGCGCGGCATAGTGATGACCAAACGCCAGGGGTACGCTCACTCGCAAACGCCCGCGGGGTTGCTGACGGCCGCTTTCCAGCACCGACTCGGCCGCCTCCAACTCTGCCAATGCGCGCAGGCAATGCTCGTAGTACGCCTGCCCGTCCTCGGTCAACCGCTGGCGCCGAGTGGAACGCTGTAACAGGCACGTGCCCAAGCGTGCCTCCAGGCGCGCCAGGCCCTTGCCTACCGCCGAGCGGGTGAGGTTCAGGCGTTCGGCGGCTTCGGTGAGGTTGCCGCTTTCGACAACCTGCAGAAAGAGTTCAACACCATCAAAACGAGGAGTAGCCATGCTTAATTGTCGCCCTTTGTTCCCTTATCGATGGAAAAGTTGTCGCCAATAAAGAACCTTATTCCCGAGAGAATAGCCCCTCCCGCTCTCGAAAGGAATGTCGTATGCCCCGCGCCGCCGCACTCTCGGCCCTCACTCCCCCGCGTACCGCCAGGAACGGCCTGGCCCTCACCGCCGTCTGCCTGGTGGCCCTGATGTTCGGCCTGGAAATCTCCAGCGTGCCGGTCATCCTGCCGACGCTGGAACAGGAACTGGGCACGGGCTTTCAAGACGCCCAATGGATCATGAATGCCTACACCCTGGCCTGTACCAGCGTGCTGATGGCGGCGGGCACCTTGGCGGATCGCTTTGGTCGTCGGCGCGTATTGGTGGTGTGCCTATGGCTGTTCGGGCTAGCTTCATTGGCCTGTGGGCTGGCCGACAGTGCCGCCACGCTGATCGTCGCGCGGTTTGTTCAAGGTATCGGCGCCGGGGCAATGATGATTTGCCAGTTCGCGATCTTGTCCCACCAATTCCGCGAACCCGCGACGCGTGCGCGGGCCTTCGCGATATGGGGCGTGATCGCTGGCGTGGGCCTGGGTTTCGGGCCGATGGTGGGGGCTTTGATCCTGGCCGTGGCGGACTGGCGCTGGGTGTTCCTGGTGCACATGCCGCTGACCCTGTTCACCTTGGCGTTGTTGCACATCAGCGTGCAGGAATCCCGCGACCCAGCCAGCCATCGCCTCGACATTGCCGGCATGCTGACCATGACACTCACGGTGTTTGCGCTGGTCTATTTCATCACCCAGGGCAGCGAAATCGGCTTTGGTACCCCGGCGATGCTCGGCTGGGCCGGCCTGTCGGTCTTCGGGCTGCTGCTGTTTATCTGGATTGAGCGGCGCAGTGCCCACCCAATGTTCGACTTCTCGGTGTTGCGCATCCAGCGTTTCAATGGCGCGTTGATGGGCTCGATCGGCATGAACTTCAGCTTCTGGCCGTTCATGATCTACTTGCCGTTGTACTTCCAAGCGGGCCTGGGTTACGACACCTTGACCACCGGCGCCGCCTTGCTCGCGTACACCTTGCCCACTTTGCTGGTGCCGCCGCTGGCCGAACGCCTGGCCCTGCGTTTTGGCGCCGAACGCATCATTCCCCTGGGCCTGGGTACAATGGGCGCAGGGTTCATGGGGATGGCCGCCGTTAATTACGCCGAACAGCCCAGCACCGCGATGGTGCTGCTCAGTTGCGTGATCGCGGGTATCGGACTGGCGTTGACCAATTCGCCGACCACCAATACCACCACCGGCGCCGTCTCGAATGACCGCGCCGGCATGGCCTCGGGCATCGACTTCAGCGCACGGCTGATCACCCTGGCGCTCAATATCGCGCTGATGGGCCTGGTGCTGTTGTGGGGGATCAGCCATCACCTGGCCCATGTACTGCCTGCCAGCACGGCACTGGAGTGGGCAAGCCTCAGCCAGCATATTGCCGCAGGCAAGTTGGATGCGCCGGGGCTGACCGTTCTGGATGCGCAAACAGCCCTACGCAGCGGCGGCGGCTGGGCCATGCTGTTTGCGGGCTTGGGCGCTAGCGGGTTGGCGGTGTTGAGCCGGTATTTCTTCCGGCGCGAGCGCTGAACGAAAAACGGGCCTGCAAATGCAGGCCCGTTTTCAGTGGGGAATGGAAAAAAATCAGCCGTTAATGGCAGCGTTTTCGTTTTCCAGGAATTCCTCTTCCAACGCGTCTTCGTTCACTTTGTTGATTGGCTGGTTTTTACCGGCAGCGCGCGGCTTGCCTTGCAGTTTGCCAAACAGATGTTCCAGTGCGTGGTCGAGCTTGACTGCGGCGCCATCGATCGCCTGTTCCAGCGTATCGGCTTTATGGCACACGGAAACTGGTTGATGGCCCTTTGGCCGTGCTTCCAGACGGCAACTCAAATCGTGGGGGCCGGGCTTGTCGCCGTTCTCGTCCCGCAGGTAGACCTCAACACGGGTCAGGTCTTCTTCGTAGCGTTCGAGCGTGCTCTCAATGGTAGTACGTACCCACTCCTCCAGTCGGATGCTGCTTTCAATATGGTTATCGCTATTGACTTGGATTTGCATAGTTCTTCCCTTATTTCAGCTAGCTCGCCAGAGGTCACAAACTGCAACACCGGGGTGGTGAAACCATGACCTCTTGATTACACAATTGAGCACCTGCTGAAACAATTCAAGTCCTTTGCAAAGATAAATCCTACATTACAAATTAACCCTGACGACGAGCAAAAACGCTGTTAGGGTGGGGAGTTAGTTACATCTTCTTACGCCCTGCCAAACTCACAATTGCCCCTCTCCCAACGGGTGCAATCCGCGAAAAATCCCCGCTTCCTCCACCAGCCAGTCATGCACCGCGCGCACGCCCGGATGGTTCAACGCGCCCGGCGCATACAGCAGCACGTAGCGTTTATGGTTGGGCACCGCCAGGCCGAACGGCACGATCAAGGTGCCGCGCTCCAGTTCATCGTTGAGCAACGTGCGCCGGGCAATCGCCACGCCCATGCCGGCGATGGCGGCTTCGATGGTCAGGTGGTTGCGGTTGAAGGTGTGCCCGCGCCGCACGTCGGCGCCGTGGTAGCCGATAGCATTGAGGTAAAACTCCCACTCGGCATATTCATAACTCCCACGCCAGGCCGTGATGTCGTGCAGCAGCGGGAAATGCGCCAGGTCCGCCGGGCCATGCAAGGGCGGGCGGCCGCGCAGCAGGCTGGGGGCGCACACCGGGAATATCTGTTCATCCAACAGGGCTGTGGATAACAACCCCGGGTAGCTGCCGTCGTTGAGGTCGATGGCCAGGTCGAAGTCGCCTTCATGCAGGGCGATGCTGCTGTCTTCAGCGACCATGCGCAGTTGAATGTCCGGAAAACGCTGCTGAAAGCGCGGCAGACGCGGGGTCAGCCACTTGCCAAGAAACGAGGGGATCGAACGCAGGCGCAAGGTGCCGCTGATCATCCCGGCGTCCAGGCGCTGCAATTCGGCATCAATGCTGCCGTAAGCCTCCCCCACCACGGCCGCCAGGCGCTGCCCCTCGGCGCTGAGTTCCACCCCCCGCGCGCGCCGATGAAACAGCCGAAAGCCCAGGCGCTCCTCCAACTGGCGAATCTGCTGGCTCACCGCTCCTGGCGTGATGTGCAGTTCTTCGGCGCAGCGAGTGAACGACAGATGCCGTGCGGCGCAGGAAAACACATGCAGCCAGACATAGGTCTGGCCGTGGAGGGGGCGAGTCATAGCGTTTAGTCCTGCTAAAGGGTGTCTTAGGATAATTCGTTGGTCAGTGCCGAGCCAGAGGCTCAGTATCGCGCCAATTCCGCCTGCTCTACAAAACATGGCAGCGATTTCTACTCCATTGCTTGTAAGGCTTTAGCATGGCTATCAGTGTTTTCGATCTATTCAAGGTGGGCATCGGCCCTTCCAGCTCCCACACCGTCGGCCCGATGCGCGCTGCCGCGACGTTTGCCCAAGCCCTGACCGACCAGCAGGTGCTCAGCCAAACCCGTCGCGTCGAAGTGCGCCTGTATGGCTCGCTGTCCGCCACCGGCGTCGGCCATGCCACCGACCGCGCCTGTGTCATGGGCTTGATGGGCGAATGGCCAGACCGCGTCGACCCCACCTCGATCAACGGGCGTATCCAGCAACTGCGCGAGTCCGGCCGGCTGTTGCTGGCCGGCCAACAGGAGATTGCCTTCAACTGGCACACCGACCTGTTGCTGCTGGACGAAAGCCTGCCCTACCACCCCAATGCCATGTCCCTGCACGCCTATGGCGACACCGGCCTGCTGAGCGAACAAACCTATTACTCGGTGGGCGGTGGTTTCATCATCGAAGCCGCCGAAGCCGCATCAGGCATTGCGCCCACCAGCGACGTGCAATTGCCCTATGATTTTTCCAGCGCGGTCGAACTGCTGGCCTTGTGCAACAAGCACGGCCTGCGCGTATCCGAGCTGATGATGGCCAATGAACGGGCGTGGCGCAGCGACGAAGAAATCCGCAGCGGCTTGCTGCATATCTGGTCGGTGATGCGCGAATGCGTGGAGCAGGGCCTGCGTGATGAAGGCATCCTGCCAGGTGGCCTGGATGTGCCGCGTCGCGCCGCGAAATTGCATCGCAGCCTGTTGGAAATCGGCAAGCCCAACGTGATCACCTCGACCTTGTCGGCGATGGAATGGGTCAACCTGTTCGCCCTCGCCGTCAACGAAGAAAACGCCGCCGGCGGGCGCATGGTCACCGCGCCGACCAATGGCGCGGCCGGGATCATCCCCGCCGTGCTGCACTACTACATGAAGTTCAACGCCGACGCGTCTGACGACGATGTGGTCAATTTCTTCCTCGCCGCCGCCGCCGTCGGCATCCTCTGCAAGAAAAACGCCTCCATCTCCGGCGCCGAAGTCGGCTGCCAGGGCGAAGTGGGCTCGGCCTGCGCCATGGCCGCTGCCGGCTTGGCCGATATCCTCGGTGCCACCCCGGAGCAACTGGAAAACGCCGCCGAAATTGGCCTGGAACACAACCTCGGCCTGACCTGCGACCCGGTCGGTGGCCTGGTGCAGGTGCCATGCATCGAGCGCAATGCCATCGCGGCAGTCAAGGCGATCAACGCCACGCAGATGGCCCTGCGCGGCGACGGCAAACACTTCATCTCCCTCGACCGGGTCATCCGCACCATGCGCGATACCGGCGCCGATATGCATGACAAATACAAAGAAACTTCACGGGGCGGCCTGGCGGTCAGCTGGGTGGAGTGCTGATCGGAGCACTGCTACCCGCCCCAACGTGAGCCCGCGCAAAAATAATAACGAGGCAATACCGATGACTGATGTACGTACACCTGCTGCCGAAAATCCCGATGTCAGAGAAAGCACAGTAACCACCGGCTGGACCAAACACGACACCACCTGGATGCTCGGCCTCTATGGCACCGCCATCGGCGCGGGCACCCTGTTCCTGCCGATCAATGCCGGCGTCGGTGGCTTCTGGCCGCTGATCGTGCTGGCACTGCTGGCCTTCCCGATGACTTTCTTCGCCCACCGTGGGCTGACGCGCTTTGTGCTTTCGGGCAAATCCGGCGACATCACCGAAGTGGTCGAGGAACACTTTGGTGTCGGCGCCGGCAAGCTGATCACCCTGCTCTACTTCTTTGCGATCTTCCCGATCCTGCTGGTGTACAGCGTGGCGCTGACCAACACCCTGGGCAGTTTCATGGAGCACCAATTGCACATGGCGCCGCCGCCCCGGGCGATTCTGTCGCTGGTGCTGATCCTCGGCCTGATGGCTATTGTGCGTTGCGGCCAGGGCGTGATCGTCAAGGCCATGAGCGTGCTGGTGTACCCCTTCGTGGCCGCCCTGCTACTGCTTGCATTCAGCCTGATCCCCAACTGGAACGGCGCGTTCTTCGCCTCGGCCAGCGAGGGCATGCCGCTGCCGCTGTTCTTCAAGACGTTGTGGCTGGCGATCCCGGTGATGGTGTTCTCGTTCAACCATTCACCGATCATCTCCGCCTTTGCCGTGGACCAAAAGCGCGTCTACGGCGCCCAGGCCGAGCGCAAAAGCAGCGGCATCCTGGCCACCGCCCACGGCATGATGGTGCTGACCGTGATGTTCTTCTGCTTCAGCTGCGTGCTGGCGCTGTCACCGGCTGACCTGGCCGCGGCCAAGGCGCAGAACATCTCGATCCTGTCTTACCTGGCCAACCACTTCCAGACGCCGGTGATCGCCTACGCCGCACCGTTGATCGCGCTGGTGGCGATCACCAAATCCTTCCTGGGCCACTACATCGGCGCCAGCGAAGGCTTCCAAGGCTTGATCGTCAAATCCCTGCGCGGGCGCAACCGTTCGATGTCGGCGAAATGGCTGGAACGCTGCACCGCGTTGTTCATGGTGCTGACCTGCTGGGCCGTGGCCACCTTCAACCCGAGTATCCTGGGCATGATCGAAACCATGGGCGGGCCGATCATCGCGTGCCTGCTGTTCCTGATGCCGATGTACGCGATCCGCCGAGTGCCATCCTTGCGCCAGTACTCAGGCCAGGCATCGAATGTGTTTGTGGTGGTCATCGGGCTGATTGCGCTGTCTGCGATCGTTTTTTCCGTGATGCCCTGAATTAGCTCACTGATCTCAAAAACAGCCCAAAATAATGTGGGAGCGGGCTTGCTCGCGAATGCGGTGTATCAGCCAACAAATACTTGGCTGAAGGACCGCTTTCGCGAGCAAGCCCGCCCACATTTGGATATCTGTGCGGGGTAAATCGCTGTACGGCACGGCCCTTGCTGTAGAGCTTTTGAGGAAAACGGAATTTGGCCAGTGGTCAGGCAATGCGAACTAATCCCGACACCGGCCGTCAATGACTGCATGTTCTTATCAGGCGGTAACGCACCATGGACAACCCTTTTCAGATCATCACAGACACCTTCAGCCCCCAATACCGCGTCAACCTGAGTATCCAACGGCTGGACGGCAGCATCATGCTCACGCTCTCGAACGAGACCGGCGTAGTGGCCAAGCGCATGATCAGCGCCGAACAACGCAACGACCCGCAACGCCTCAAGCGCCTGGTGCAAAGCATCCAGTTCGGCATCGCCATCGAACAGGGCCACAGCGCCGTGCAAATCCTGGAGCTGATGACGGACGGCGACAGCCACAAACTCCTGCAGCGACCGCCCGCCCGTACCCTGCCCTTCAGCGTCGGGCTTTAAAGCTCGCCCTTCTCGGTCTCCAGGCTCGCCTCGCCCTTGCGACGCGGGCTTTCGACCTTCACCGAAGGAAAGGCCGACGACGCGTAGCGCACTACCAGGATCGCAAACGCCAACAGCAAAATGCCGCCGCACAGGTAGATGATGCCCAGGTCCGGCGGGTTGTGGTGCGACACGTTGGAGATCAGCAAACGCGTGAGCGCGGTGATCGCCACGTAGATCAAAAAGCGCACCGGCATGTGGTTGGTCTTGAAGTAAATCCCGACCATCGCACCCAGCTCCAAGTAGATGAACAGCAGCAAGATGTCATCGATCTTGATGTGCCCGTTCTCCAGCATCCCCAGGAACTCCATCACCGCCGCCCAGGCGGTCACCGCACCAATGGCGAACAGCGCCAGGTAATGGAACGACTCGACAAACAGATTGCCCAGGGACTCGGCCAGCCCGTGGACTTGCTGGCGCAGCCTTTCGGCCCAGTTGATTTTCACGATGATGCTTCCTTAGGTCGGCTCGACCGGATAATGCGGGGTGGACGTGACGGTTGTTCTGCATGCAGAAAAAAGGCCATAGGCAGGGTATTGAGATGGTGGCGGGCTGATATTAGGCACTTAATCGGCCGGATGGAGTGAAAGCTTCGACTCGATGACCGCTTTCATCTCCCTCATGACTTCGTCATGAGGGACGCCTGGGCTAGGATCATCCAATGCGCCTTGCACTCTGGCTCGGAACCATTGCTCGTAAGACGAAGGGGCATCCATGCTTTGAGGAGTTTCAGAACTTTCATTTTTCATATGAACGCCTCCTGTGTGGCGAGGGAGCTTGCTCCCGCTGGGGTGCGAAGCGCCCCCAAGAGCCCGTCACCGTGATTTTTCTGGAAGCACACCTCTGCCTGGATGGGGGCTGCTGCGCAGCCCAACGCGAGCAAGCTCGCTCGCCACAACAAGCTCACTCGGCAAAGGTGTGGCGGGGCTCAAACGGGGGCGACGTGTTCCAGCGCTCTTTCAACTAACAAGCCACCCAGCTCCACCAGTTGATGAATAGCCAACGCCAAGCTTCGCTGAGAACCTTCAAGATCAAAGGCCAGCGTGTTGGCCAGTTCACGGGCGCTGACCAAGGTTTCGCTGGCATTGGCCAGCAACGTTTCCGTGTCGTGGTTGAGCGTTACATTGAAAAGCGTGACAGGCGGCTCTGGATTCAGATGGTCGGTAATGAGTGAGGTATTTTTTTTCATGGTGCGACTCCAAAAATAAAACGTAAGTTCTCCTTCCTTTAATCGAGCCGCCAAGCTCGGCCATGCGAATGCAGGACCCGTGAAAGGTAAGTCACCGTAGGATTACTCAGCAACCTCAGCGTGCTGTGCGAAATTTCCGGTTCAGCCCCCATTTCCCAACTACATTAAAAACCTACTATCCAAACCCCGACGTTTGGCTTATCCTTTTCGCTGTATATAAATACAGTAGTCGCAAAAGACAACTATCGTGAAGGCATGTGAGGTGGTGAATGGCCGTCGAAGTGGTATACCGCAGCAGCCGAGATCTGGAGCGTTTGTTCATGGATAAAGCCGAAGCTGACCGTCATGACAAGATGCTTGAACTCGCTGAGTTGCTGGCAGAGGTGTTGCAAAAAGCCGTGCCGTCGTTGAGCGAGCAGCAGGTGGAAGAAGCCGGGATCTACATGGCGAAGAACCGCGATGTGTTTGCCAAGGCGTTCAAGAGCCAGCCGGACGCATTGTCCGAGTTGCTGAACCCGGCGGCGGAGTAAAGCCCGAATTGAACAGGCCCTGAATCATGGATTCAGGGCCTTTTTAATGCCTGGCCTATTTGTACAGCAGGCGTTCGGCCAGCTCATCGGCCACCCGTGCGGGGGAGCGTTTTTCGGCTTGGGCGTGGGCGAAGATTTCGGTCAGGCGGCTGCCAATGTTCGACAGGTGCGCGGTGATGCCAGGCAGGTCGGTGCCGGCGTGTTTGAGGGCGACGTAGATCAGCCCGCCAGAGTTGATCACATAGTCCGGTGCGTAGAGGATGCCGCGGCCTTCCAATTGGTCGGCGATGTCCAGGTTGGTCAGTTGCGCGCTGGCCGAACCCGCCACGGCGGCGCAACGCAGCTGGCCGACGCTGTTACGGTTGAATACGGCGCCGACGCCGCAGGGCGCAAGAATGTCGCACGGGGTGCTGAGCAAGGCGTCGTTGGCAATTGGGTGGGCGCCCAGTTGCTGCATGGCCAGTTGCACCTTGCCGTGGTCGATGTCGCTGACCAGCAGCTCGGCACCGGCGGCATGCAGTTGCTCGGCCAGGGCGTAACCGACATTGCCAAGGCCTTGGACAGCCACGCGCAGGCCCTCGAGGTTGTCGCTGCCCAGGCGCGCCATGGCGGTGGTGCGGATACCGGCGAACACGCCCATGGCGGCATGGGGTGCGGGGTCGCCGGCGGCGGTGGTGCTGGTGACAAAGCGGGTGTTCTGGGCGATGCAGTCCATGTCGGCGACCGAGGTGCCGCTGTCGATCGAGGTGATGAAGCGGCCGTCGAGTTTTTCCACACAACGGCCAAACGCCTCGAACAGCGCCGCACGGCTTTCCACGTGCACGGGGCGGATGATCACCGCCGTGCCGCCGCCCACCGGCAGCCCGGCCAGTGCGGCTTTGTAGCTCATGCCTTGCGCCAGGCGCGCAGCATCGGCCACGGCGGTTTCATCATTAGGGTAGGCCAGGTAACGACAGCCACCCAACGCTGGGCCCAGGCGACTGTTGTGGATGGCGATGATCGCCTTCAAGCCGGTCACCGGATCAACGCTCAGGTGCAGCGATTCAAGGCGGGTGCTGTGCATGAGCGCAAACATCAATGAGCTCCCGAATCACTTCTGGTAGTGGGCCAAGTATAGGCTTGCGGCAGAAAACTGCTGGATTGCGCTGGAATAAGCCGCGCGTTTTCGTGGGATCTACGACATAAGCGCGTGGGATATCTCTCAAGATGCTGGACGAAAATTCTCAGCAAGGCTAAAACGGGGGCATACGCCGGAGAACTCGATGAACCCCCGCACAGCTTTTTTCGCCTGCCTGGACCGTTCACCCCCCGCGCTGTTTGAAGCCGCGCTGTGGATTGCTGCCGAGCATGACGCCAGCGTGCAGCCGGCGCTGATCCTGCACGACCTTGGCGCGCTACAACAACAAGTTAGCCTGGGCATGCCCCTGCTGCCAGCGGATGAACTCGGCCAGCCGCTGCTGCGACGCATGAATGACCTGGGATTTGCCCAGGATGACCATACGCCGTTGCGCCCCGCCGCCGCGCTGTTGGACAAGGTGCTGCAACGCAAACGCGGGCAACCCTTGGCCATGGGCCTGATCGCATTGGAGATGGCACGGCGCCTGGATATCCCCATGGTCGGCGTGAACTTCCCCGGGCACTTCCTGCTGCGGGTACCGGGTGCCGATCACCTGCTGGACCCTTGCGGCGGCCGGCGCCTGTACCCTAATGACTGTCGCGAGTTGCTAGCGCGCCAATACGGGGAGAAGCTGAAATTGCAGGCCGACCACCTGCTGACCGCCGAGCCACGGGCGATCCTGCAACGGTTGTCGCGCAACCTGCGCCAACTCTACCTTGCCAACGACGAACCGTTGGCCGCCCTGGTGGACGCCGAGCGCGTACTGGAACTGGGCAACGCCAGCGCCTCCGACTACCTGGCGCGCGCCAGCCTGTATCAACGCCTGGACTGCCCGAGCGCCGAACGCTTTGACCTGGAACACGCCCTGATGCTCAGCGACGACCCGATCCAGCGTCTGCGCCTGACCGAGCGGCTCGGGCACCTGCCGCCCAACTCAGTAATGCACTGACCCAACTCCCAACTGTAGGAGCGAGCTTGCTCGCGAAGAACGCAAGGGCACCGCGTTAAACCAGGATGCCCGCGTTATCGTTGACGTGCTTCGCGAGCAAGCTCGCTCCTACAGTGAGGGTTTGAGAACGTCGCTGTGCAGCGTGTTAGCTCCCGGCGCCCGCACTTGAATAATCAACAGCGCCGCAATCACCGCCGGAATCGCGCAGAAGAAGAAAATCTGCTCGACCGGGATATGCATCGCCAGCAACAGGCTGCCAAACAGCGGCCCCAGAATCGACCCGAATCGCCCCACCCCCAACGCCCAGCCCGTGCCGGTGGCGCGCACGTGTGCCGGGTAGAAGTTGCTCGCAAAGGCGTTGAGGGTCAGTTGCCCGCCGATGATGCAGAACCCTGCGGCAAACACGCAGGCCACCAGGTAGCGTGGGTTGTCGTGGTTCAAGCCCAGCAGGATGGTGCACAACGCTGCCGCCGCCAGCACGCCGGACAGCAGCCGCACTTTGCTCTTCAAGCGATCGGCAAACCAAGCCATGAGAATGGCGCCCAAGGTGCCGGCGAACAGGAACATGGAGGTGACCAGGTTGGCTTCGTTCAACGCCAGGCCGCTTTCGAGCAATAGCGAAGGCAGCCAGCTGATCATGAAATACAGCAGGATCAGGCTGACAAAAAAGGTCGCCCAGATCAGCAATGTCGGGCGTGCATAGCCGTTGCGAAACAGCTCCACCACCGTCAGTTTGCTGCCCTGTTCCTGGCGGTTCTCGGCCTCACTGGCGGACGGCGGCTGCCAGTCGGGCAGCATCCGCGCCGTGACCTTGCGCAAGCGCAGGTAAGGCGGTGCATCGCGCAGCAAACGCGGCAGGGATTCAGGCAACAGCCATACCAGAAACGGGAACAACAGCAACGGCGTCACACCGCCCGCCAGGAACACCGCCTGCCAGCCAAAACTGTCGATAAACCCGGCCGCCACAAAGCCACCCGCCGCGCCGCCGAACGAAAAGCCGCACGCCGCCAGGGTCACCATCAAGGTGCGCAGGCGTGGCGGCGAATACTCGGACATCAACGCCATGGCACTGGGCATCGCACCGCCCATGCCGATCCCGCAGATAAACCGCGCCGCCATCAACGTGGTCAGGGAATTGGCGAACACCATCAATACCGTGAGGCTGGCGTAGATCAGCACACACGCCAGCAGAATGCGTCGCACACCAAACCGATCCGCCAGCGGCGTCACCAGCAGCGAACCCAGGGTGAGGCCCAGCAGGTTGGCACTGAACACGGGCCCGAACGCGGATTTTTCCAGGCCCCAATCCTGGGCCAGCGCCGGCACTACATAGCCCAGCACCTGGGCGTCATAGCCATCGGTGACCAGTAGCAGAGCCAGAAGCAGGAGAATCAACCATTGATAGCGCGACACCGGACGGGCGTCGAGTGCCGCGCGAAAGCTGGCAATCTGATTGTGCATCGCAAGGTACCTTTATTTTTTTATTAGGTTGGCGCGATCAAATGTGGGAGGAGGCTTACCTTAATGCCAGTCAGTTAAGCGCGAACCCCCTGTGGGAGCGGGCTTGCCCGCGAAGGCGGTGTGTCAGTCACCGCATCTGCCACTGCACTAACGCTTTCGCAGGCAAGCCCGCTCCCACATTTGATCTTCATGGCTGTGAACATTGCGTTCGCTTAACTGAACGGCATTGGGGCTTTTCCCCCTCCCACAGGGGCCTAGGGGGTGTCAGGTTGATTGGCGGGGTGTGCCTGCATGAAGGCCGGATGTTGGGCCGCCAATGCCGCCACCCGCCCGATGCGTGGGTATGCCGCCAAGGGCACCTTGAAACGCTCGGCCGCGTACAACTGCGGGATCAGAAACGCATCGGCCAGGCCCGGTTGTTCGCCAAAGCAAAACCCGGTGTCGCCAATCAACTGCTCCACCGCGCCCAGGCCCTGGCTGATCCAATGCCCGATCCACTCCAGCAATTGCGCCTCGTCGTGCCCCCACTTGCGCAGCAAGTTCTGGGTGCTGGAGTTATGCAACGGGTGGATATCACAGGCGATGATCGATGCCACCGCCCGCTCGTGAGCCCTGGCGACCAAATCCTTGGCGAGCAGCGGCGCCTGTGGATAACGCTCTTCCAGGTACTCGATGATCGCCTGTGACTGGATCAACAACGCCCCTTCATCGCTACGCAACGCCGGCACGCGCCCTTGGGGGTTGATCGCCAGGTAGTCAGGTTGGCGGTTGGCGCCGCCGGCCGGCACCAGCAGGTTGACCGGCAGCGCGGTGAAATCCAGGCCTTTGAGGGCCAGGGCAATACGTACTCGATACGACGCGGTGGAACGGTAGTAGGTATAGAGTTCCATGGCCCTGCCCTCTCAGCGCGCCGCGACCACGGTACCGCGGCATTCGCCGAAGCCGATGGAGGTAAAGCCCTCGCGGCTGCAACGGGCACGCAAGATGATTTCGTCGCCATCCTCGAGGAATTTACGCACCTCACCGGAAGCCAATTCAATCGGCTTTTTACCGCCTTCGGTAATCTCCAGCAGGCTGCCGAACTGCCCCGGCTGCGGGCCAGACAAGGTGCCCGACCCAAACAGGTCACCGGCCTGCAACTGGCAGCCGTTGACGCTGTGGTGCGCCACCATTTGTGCCACGGTCCAGTACATATGCTCGGTGTTGCTCAGGGTCAGGCGATGGGCGGGCAGGTTTTGTTCACGCATCGAAGCCGTGGTGAGCAGCACTTCCAGCTCGATATCAAAGGCGCCCGCGTTCTGATCGCGCTTGTCCAGCAGGTAGGGCAGCGGTTGAGGATCACCCTCTGGACGTGCCGGCTGGGCCTTGCGGAAAGGTTCCAAAGCTTCGGCAGTCACCACCCACGGCGAGATGCTGGTAATAAAGCTTTTCGACAAAAACGGCCCCAGCGGCTGGTACTCCCAGGCCTGGATATCCCGCGCCGACCAGTCGTTGAGCAGGCAGAAACCAGCGATATGCTCGGCGGCATCGCCAATGGCAATCGCATCGCCTATGGCATTGCCCTGGCCGATCCAGATGCCCAGCTCCAACTCATAGTCCAGGCGCGCGCATGGGCCAAAGGTCGGCTCGGTCTGGCCGGCCGGCAGGGTCTGGCCTTTAGGGCGTCGCACCTCTGTACCCGAGGGGCGAATGGTCGAGGCACGGCCGTGGTAGCCAATGGGCACGTACTTGTAGTTCGGCAGCAGCGGGTTATCGGGGCGGAACAATTTGCCGACGTTTTGCGCATGTTCGATGCCGACGTAGAAGTCGGTGTAGTCATTGATCTTGGCCGGCAGGTGCATCTGGCAATCGGCGGCACGGTGCAGCACTTGCGCCTCGCGGGTTTGCAGCTTGCTGCCTTCGGCCAGCAGTTCCAGCAGGCGCTCGCGCAGGGCAACGCGGGGGCCACGGCCCAGCTCAAAAAACGTGTTCAACTGCCCACCCGCAGTGGCTTCGACGGCGCGCCGGGCTTCACCTTCAAACGCGTCCAGCGCGGCATGCAGGTCGAAAATCGCATCGCCAATCGCCACGCCACTGCGCGGTGCCGAGCCATTGATACTGAACACGCCCAGGGGCAAGTTCTGCAGGGGGAAATCCGCGTGACCATTGGCCGAGGATACCCAGCTGCGGGTCTGCGTTGGTTGAGTCATGGGTTATCTCCGGTTCGGGTTGAAGGTGGCGGGCAGCGCGGCCCAGCACGCGTCATAAGCAGGTTGCAGTTGCGGGCATTCCAGGGCGAACTGGGTCGGGCGCAGCACTTGGCTGGTCTCGAACATGAACGCCATGGTGTTATCGATCTTGTGCGGCGCCAGGTCGGCGTTGATGGCCTTGGTGCAGGTCTCGCCATCCGGGCCGTGGGCGCTCATGCAACTGTGCAGCGATGCGCCGCCCGGCAGGAAGCCTTCGGCCTTGGCGTCGTAGGCGCCCTGGATCAGGCCCATGTATTCGTTCATCAGATTGCGGTGAAACCACGGCGGACGGAAGGTGTTCTCGGCCACCATCCAGCGTGGCGGGAAAATCACGAAGTCGAGGTTGGCCAGGCCGTGCACGCTGGTAGGCGAGGTCAATACCGTGAAGATCGACGGGTCCGGGTGATCGAAACTCACCGTGCCAATGGTGTTGAAACGGCGCAGGTCGTATTTGTACGGCACATTGTTGCCGTGCCAGGCGACCACGTTGAGCGGTGAGTGGTCCAGCTCGCAGGCCCATAGTTCACCGAGGAATTTCTGTACCAGCGTGGTCGGTTGCTTGAGGTCTTCGTAGTGAGCAATCGGCGTAAGAAAGTCGCGTGGGTTGGCCAGGCCGTTGCTGCCGATAGGGCCCAGGTCGGGCAGGCGCAGCGGGGCGCCGTGGTTCTCAGCGACGTAGCCGCGAGCTTGCGCGTCCAGCAGTTCGACACGGAACTTGAGACCACGGGGCAGCACCACGATTTCCAGCGGCTCGACGTCCAGCACCCCCAACTCGGTGGCGATGCGCAGGCGGCCCTGCTCGGGGACGATCAGCAGTTCGCCGTCGGCATTGAAGAACACGCGCTCCATGGAGCGGTTGGCGCGGTAGTTATAGATGCTGATGCCCGCATGGTTCTCCGCCCCCGAATTGGCAACCATGCCCACCAGGCCGTCGATAAAGTCCGTCGGCTCACTCGGGATATCCAGCGGGTTCCAGCGCAAGCGGTTCGGCGTCACCGCGCCCAGCGGGCCACCGGCCAATTGCCGCGCAAGCTTGGCGAATGCCGGGTGGTTGGCCGACGGCTGGATGCGGTACAGCCAAGTGCGACGGGCTTCGCTGCGAGCCATGGTGAAGGCGGTGCCGGAAAACAGCTCGGTGTAGAGCCCGTACGGGGCTTTTTGCGGCGAGTTCTGGCCGACCGGCAGCGCGCCGGGCAAGGCTTCGCTGGCGAATTCATTGCCGAAGCCCGACAGGTATTCGAGGTTCATGGATCGTCCTCTGAGGGTCAGTTGTATTTATCGTAATCCAATTACGCATAACGTAATTTGATCACTCTCGACCGTCAAGCTATAAAGACGCCCATTCATCTCTCGGATTCTCGCCCTTCCATGGAAAAGCCCCGCGACACCGGTAAACAGAAAGTCCGCTCGGCGGAAGTCGGCACCGATATCCTCAAGGCCCTGGCCGAACTGTCGCCGGCCACCTCGTTGTCACGCCTGGCCGAACATGTGCAGATGCCGGCGAGCAAGGTGCACCGCTATTTGCAGGCCCTGATCGCTTCGGGTTTTGCCGAACAGAACAGCGCCACCAACCATTACGGCCTAGGCCGCGAAGCGTTGCGTGTAGGGTTGGCGGCACTGGGCAGCCTGGATGTGTTGAAGGTCGGCGCCCTGCCCCTGGCCGAGCTGCGCGATGAATTGAATGAAACCTGCTTTCTGGCAGTGTGGGGCAACCAGGGCGCGACGGTGGTGCACATCGAGCCAGCGGTGCGTGCCGTCACCGTGGTGACGCAATTGGGCTCGGTATTACCGCTGCTCAGTTCGTCCACCGGGCTGGTGTTCAGCGCCTACCTGCCGTCGCGGGAAACCGTGGAGCTGCGCGAGCGCGAGGTTCGAGCCGGCACCGCCCACGCCTTGGCGGACGATCAGGCCTATGCCAGCGTGTGCGAGCAAATCCGCAGCCGCGGCCTGCACTTTGTGCATGGGCTGTTGATGCCTGGCGTGGATGCATTATCAGCGCCGGTGTTCAATGCGGTCGGGCACGTCGCGGCGGTGATGACCGTGGTCGGCCCGACCTCACTGTTCCATGCCGATGAAGATGGCCCGGCGGCGCAGCGCTTGCTGGCGGCGACCCGGGCCGTGAGTTGGCGCATGGGCTATCAGCCCTGAATCAATCGTCGCTACGGGACAGGGCAACGGCGACGCGGTTTTCCACGGCTTTTACCTGCGCGCCAGCGACCACATAGTTGTTGGTCAACATCGCGAACACCAGCTTGCGCCCGTGAGCATCGGTGATGTAACCACTCAATGACGACACGCCGGCCATGGAGCCGGTCTTGGCATGCAGGTTATTTTCCGCAGCCGTGCCGCGCAGGCGGTAACCCAGGCTGCCGCCGGTCATGCGGTCGGCATTGCCGGCAACCGGCAGCGCGTTGTACCAGGCGTCGAACCACGGCTGTTTGTTGGCCGCCAGCAGCAGGTCGGTGAGGGTTTGCGACGACACCAAGTTACGCCGCGACAGGCCGGAGCCGTCCACTTGGCTCAAAGTGCTGGTGTCCAACCCCTGGCGCTGGAGGAAGCCGGCCACCGCCACGGCGCCCGCCGCCGCCGTGCCATTGTTGGCCGTCTGGCGACCCATGGCCTTGAGCAAGGCTTCGGACATGGCGTTGTTCGAGAGCTTGAGCAGCGGCACGATCAGTTCCTGCAATGGCGCCGATTGGTGTTCGGCCAACACCGTCACCCCAGCGGGACTCGCCCCGCCCATCACCCGACGCCCCAACACCTTGATGCCCTGTTGCGCCAAGGCTTGCTCAAACAGGTTGGCCACCAGTTGCGTCGGCTCCCACACGCTGAGCAGTTGCTGGCTCTGCCGGCCCGGTGCCACCGCGCCGCTGAGTTGCAGCAGGTTGGTGCCATGGCGACGGTGGATCCCATAGCTGTTACCCGGCCCGCTGACGGCGCGGTTACTCAGTTGCAGGTAATCGGTGGGCGGGTAGATCTCCACGCCGACCGGCGAGCCGACGCGCAACGGCGCCTTGGCGGTGACCAGCACGCTGCCGGCATCAAAGTCGGTATTGGGCGCCACGGTCAACGCTGAAATCTGCGCGCCGTAGTAGGTGGTTTCATCATCATGGGACCAGTCCACGCCCAGCCGCTCGGCATCGAACCAGGTGTCGTCGAACACCAGGTCACCCTGCACCTGGCGCACGCCCTGGCTGGCCAATTGCGCGGCGAGGGCCTGGTAGTCGGCAAACTGAATGCTCGGGTCACCCAGGCCACGCAGGTACAGGTTGCCAGTCAGCCGGTCGCCCTGGCGCATGCCATTGCTCAGCAGTTGGGTGGCGAAGCGGTAGTGCGGCCCCAGTACATCCATGGCTGCCGCCGTGGTCAACAGCTTGAGGTTGGACGCGGGCACCAGCCGACTGCGTGGGTTGTGCTGATACAGCGTGGTGCCTGTGCGGGCATCACGCACCATCAGAGAGACGGTGGCGCCTTGCAGCGCCGGGTCGCTCAACAGCTTATCCAGGGTTGCCGGAGTGGAGTTCTGGGAGACGCTAGCGCAGCCGCCCAGCAAAAAACTCAAGCCGACCAGCAGGGTGCTGGTGTGAAACCATTTTCCAAAGTGCATCAGTAGCGTTTTCCGTAAGCCTGCAATGGCGGCAACGCTAACAGCTCGCTATCAATGTGGCGAGGGCACTGAATGCTATCCGCTTTCCTGTGGGAGCTGGCTTGCCTGCGATGGCGGCCTGCCAGCCGACGCCTACTACCTGACACCCCACGGTCCAACTGTGGGAGCGGGCTTGCTCGCGAAGACGGCCTGGCAGCTAACACAGTTGGATCGGGTATATATCCGTTATTTAGGTAACGGCTACTTAGGGTTCCGCTCTGACAG
>NZ_LYSO01000075.1:0-30566 GCF_001728935.1 Pseudomonas sp. AP42 | reverse complement strand
GGCCGTTACCGCAGCAATGGATATACACACAATCCAACTGTGTCGCCTGCCAGGCCGCCTTCGCGAGCAAGCCCGCTCCCACATTGGGATCGTGGGGTTTCAGGTCGATATGGGGCGGCTGTCAGGCCGCCATCGCAGGCAAGCCAGCTCCCACAATTGGATCATGGGTGTCAGGTAGATAGGTGTCGGCTGGTAGGCCGCCATCGCAGGCAAGCCAGCTCCCACAGTTGGATGGTGGGGTGTCTGGTAGATGAGCATCGGCTGTCGGGCCGTCACGGGAGCAAGCTCCCTCGCCACAAAGAAACTTGCGTGGCTTCAGGCAGGACGCGACATCACCGCCAAACGCACAGCCAACGCCATCAACACCGCCGCCAAGCCCCACTTCTGCAGCCAGGCGCTTTTTGTGCGCTTGGCGAAAAAGCGACTGAGCGCCCCGCCAAACAGGCCCAACAGCACATGAAACACGCTCGCGATCAGCGTCAGCACGCCGCCCAGCACCATCAGTTGCAAGGCGATGGCCCCCGCCTCGGGCCGCACAAACTGTGGCAGGAACACCATGAAAAACAACAACGCCTTGGGGTTGAGCAAACTGTTGAACATGGCCTGCAAAAACACCCGGCCCAACGCCACCCGGCCGACGTGAGGGGTGTCCAGGCTGGGGCGCTTCTGCAGGGTTTTGAAGACCAGCCACAGCAGGTAGATCACGCCCGCATAACGGATCAGGTCGAATGCCGGCGGCCAACTGGCGACCACCGCCGTCACCCCCATGGCGGTCAATGCCGTCAGCAACAGGTCGGCCACGCCGATCCCCAGGGCCGAAGCAACGCCGCCGCGCCAGCCATGGGTGACACCCTGGCTGATGACAAACGCCATGTTCGGCCCCGGTGACAGCAACAACAGCAACACAGCGCCGGAAAAAACACCGAGTGTGACGAGGCTGATCATGGTTGAACCGTCCGCTGGGAAAAACCCAGATTAATCGGCGCTGGCAGGCCCTACAAAAAATTGTGCTGGATACATTGCTCACGCAGCGAACCCAGTGATTGCTGAATGCCACGACCAACGTCTAGAATGCGAAACATTATCAATTAAGCCTGCTGCGCCAGGATGACCATGTCGAGCGATCACCCACTGGACCCTGCTGCCATCGGCCAGCTTTACCAAGCCCACCATTCCTGGTTGCGAGGCTGGTTGAGCCGGCGCACGGGCTGCCAGGAGCGCGCCGCTGACCTCGCGCAGGACACCTTCGTGCGCCTGCTCAACGCGCGTCAGCAACAGACCTTGCAGCAGCCGCGCGCGTATCTGAGCAGCATCGCGCGCAGCTTGATGATCGACCAATACCGGCGCCGCGAACTGGAACGCGCCTACCTGGAAAGCCTGGCACACTTCCCGCAAGTAGAGGTGCCGAGCGAAGAAACAAAGCGGCTGATCCTCGACAGCCTGGAGCGCATTGACCGTCTGCTCGACCAGCTCAAGCCGAGGGTGCGCGAGGCGTTCCTGTTGGCCCAATTGGACGGCCTGACCTGCCCGCAGATCGCCTTGCGCCTGGGCGTGTCCAAGGCAACGGTGGAGCGCGACCTGTCCAAGGCGCTGCACGCCTGTTACCGGTTGCGCTATGCTGACTCCTGACTCGCGCCTGGTCGACCAGGCCATCCAGTGGATGATCAAGCTGCGCTACAACACCGCCGACGACGCGAGCACCGCGGCCTTTGAACAGTGGCTGCACACCAGCGACGCGCATCAACAGGCCTGGCATCGGGTCGCCACCCTGAATGATGATTTCAACCACTTGCCAGCGCATGTCAGTCGCCATGCACTCGACGGCGCACGCCAGCAAGTTAGCCGTCGTGACAGCCTGAAAATGCTCGGGCTGTTTACCGGCGCAGCAGGTTTAGCCTGGTTGGGTCGCGACTACACGCCCCTGCCAGCCTTGATGGCGGACTACCGCACCGCCACCGGCGAGCGGCGCTGGGTGGTGTTGGACGATGGCAGCAAGGTCCAGCTCAACAGCGCCAGCGCCGTCGACATTACCCCTGGCGCCGAACAACGGCTGGTGAACCTGCGCCAGGGTGAAATTTTGATCAATACCGGGGCCGACCACCGTCCGCTATGGGTGCATACCCGCGACGGTTACCTGCGCGCCCTCGGCACGCGCTTGCTGGTGCGCGAAGAACCCCAAGGCACCCTGCTGGCCGTGCAACAGGGTGCGGTGGCGGTGTTTGCCAATCGCCATGACGGCGCCGCACGCCAGGTGATCAAGCCTGGGGAACAGGTGGTGTTCAACCGTAGCGGCATTCGCCCGTCCCCCAACAACGGCCTGGACCCCTGGGCCTGGAGTGACGGCGTGATCAGCGCCCACAACATGCGCCTGGACGACTTCCTGGCCGAACTGGGCCGCTATCGCAATGGGTTGCTGCGGTGCAGCGAAGCCGTGGCGGGGCTACGCGTTTCTGGCACTTACCAACTGGATGACACCGACCAGGTGCTCAAGTTAGTGGCGCAATCGCTGGCAATCGATGTGACCTACCGCAGCCGCTACTGGGTGACCGTCTCCGCTCGAGTGTGACCGGCCAAAAATAAATGAGGTGAATTCTCATTGCCACTCGACCTGTAAGGAAAGGCCGATCAACAGGCCGGTGTTGTCCACTTCCTTCAGGAGCATCCCGCGGTCATGCAAGCGTTCCCCTCCAAACGTTCACCCCTCAGACACGCCCTCAATGCCACCCTCCTTGGCGCGTGCGTGGCGGCCAGCGCCTTGCCGTATACCGCAAGTGCCCAGGAGCCCGACAGCGAGCGCCAAGCCCGCGCCTGGAATATTGCGCCTGGGCCTCTGGCGGGCGCCCTTGATCAGTTTGCGCGGCAGGCCGGTATCAGCCTGTCGTATGACGCTGGCAGCGTGGCAGGCAAAAGCAGCCCGGGGCTGAGCGGCACCCTGGCCCCACAACAGGCCCTGAACCGGTTACTTCAAGGCCAGGGGTTGCAGGCTCAGAGCCAGGGCCAGAACGCTTGGTTACTGCTACCTCCGCAGCAAGCCGGCTCGGCGCTGAACCTGGGCGCCACCACCATCACCGGTGATCGTTTGGGCGCCACCACCGAAGGCAGCGGCTCCTACACCACCGGCGCGGTGACCATCGGCAAGGGCGAACACAGCCTGCGACGCACGCCGCAATCGGTGAGTGTGATGACACGCAAGCTGATGGATGACCAGAACATCACCACCATCGACCAATTGCTGGAGCGCACCCCAGGGATCACCAGCTACGAATCGCCCATGGGCGGCAAGTATTTTTACTCCAGGGGCTTCAAGATGCTCGGCCAGTACCAATTCGATGGCGTACCGCTGGACATCGGCAAGGACTACATACAAGCCGACAGTTTCAGCGCGAACATGGCGATTTATGACCGTGTGGAAGTGCTTAAAGGCGCTGCCGGAATGCTCAAGGGCGCCGGCACCGCCAGTGGCGCGGTAAATTTCGTGCGCAAGCGGCCCCAGGCCAAGCCCACTACCAGCCTCGGGTTGTCGGCGGGTACCTGGGATAACTACCACGCCGAACTCGACACCGGCGGCCCGCTGAACGACAGCGGCACGGTGCGTGGTCGAGCATCGGTCAGCCAACAGAATCGCGGCTCCTACATGGACCTTGCCAAGCGCCAGGACCAGGCGTTTTACGCGGCCCTGGACATGGATGTCAGCCCTGACACCACCCTGGGCTTCGGGGCCAGCTATGAGGATGTCGACTCCACGCCGTGCTGGAGCGGCCTGCCGCGTTATCGTGACGGCAAAAGCCTCGGCCTGAGCCGCTCCACCTGCCTTGGCCAGGCCTGGAACGATTGGCAAAGCCAGCGCACCACGCTGTTCGCCGATATGACCCATCACTTCAATGACAACTGGAAGCTAAAAGTCAGCGCTGTACACAGCCGCAACCTGCAAGACATCAAATACGCGGCCAGCGAGAGCACCGTGGACTATGGCAACCCGGCCCCCACGCTTACCAGCTACGCAGCCTTGCTGGACTACGATCACAAAGACTACGGCCTGGACGCCTATATCGACGGTCAATTTGAAGCCTTTGGCCTGCAACATGAGTTGATCCTCGGCGCCAATGGCAGCCGTGGCACTCAGGACGATGTCTATGCGATCCGCAACCTGCCCCAGCGCCAAAGCGTCTTCAACCCCAACCACCACTTCCCGGAACCTGCCGACGATACCTTCTGGCCCAACATGTACCGTGGCGGCACGGTCAAGGAAACCGCCACTCAATACGGTGCCTACGCCACCTTGCGCCTGCGTCTGGCCGAACCTTTGATGCTGGTTCTCGGCAGTCGCGTCAGTTGGTATGAAAACCGCCGTGAGTCCCTGAACCTGGCCTGGGGCGAGTGGACCGACCAGGATGCACGCACCAAGGAAACCGGGGTGGTCACGCCGTTCGCCGCGCTGATCTACGACCTCAATGACAACCTTTCGGTGTACGCCAGCTACGCCGATATCTTCCAGCCCCAAAGCTCCTACGCTACGGTCAGCGGTTCGGCCCTCAAGCCGAAAATGGGTGAGAACTATGAGTTTGGCATCAAGGGCGAATGGTTTGACGGGCGCCTGAACAGCTCCCTGGCGCTGTTTCGCGCCATCGAAAAAAACGCCGCCCAAACCGACTTCATCACCCGCTGCGGCAGTTCCTCGGACGGCTACTGCTATACCGACACGGGCAAAGTGCGCGCCCAAGGCGTGGAAGCCGAACTGAGCGGCGAATTGCTTGAACGCCTGCAAGTGTTTGGCGGCTACACCTACACGCAAACCAAGAACCTGAAGAACATCGACAGCGCAGCCGAAGGCGCGGTGTCCAACACCTACGTACCCCGGCATATGCTGCGTTTGTGGGGCGACTATCAGTTGGACGGTGCGCTGTCGAAATGGACCGTCGGCGCAGGCGTCAACGCCCAAAGCAGCAACTACCGATTGCAAAACATCAAACTGGAACAGGCCGGCTATGCCTTGTGGAATGCGCGCCTGGCGTATCAGGTGGACGACACCTGGACGGTGGCGCTCAACGGTAACAACCTGTTCGATAAAAACTACTACCAGACCGTGGGTACCTCAGGCTGGGGTAATCTTTATGGAGAGCCGCGCAACCTCACGCTGAGCCTCAAAGGCAAATTCTAAGCCCTGCACATCCCCCCTGTAGGAGCGAGCTTGCTCGCTCCTACCATAAGGCCTTGCGCCATCGTCAAAAGCTTTTCGTGGCTGGCAGGCAAATCCCCAGTTTGTTCCTACACTCCAAAAAGCCATCATCGATTCTCGATTATTCTGAAATACCCACCATGCACGTCAACAAACCGTCATATCATGGAGACCTTGAGAGGACTATCGAAGAAAACGGACAAAAAGCCAAATCATTGACACAAATCCTCAAAGGAGCCACTATTTAGCCATCACCCAGTAAATGCCTGCGTCTAGACAGCCATTACGGATTACCCAGCAACAGAGGTCGTTCGATTTGCACCACTTGTAATGCATACCTGCCTTATGGATGAGCAAACGAATAGGAACGTTCTGGTGGTGTATTGAGGATCTGATGTATGCGCGGTAAATCGTCCGTTGATAGCCTGTTTTTGACTCGCACCGGTTTCGTTGAGTTTTTTGTCGTTTTCGTAAAACTGCTTCACGGGCTGACCGCAATCTCGCCGGCGATCATCCTGTTGTTCTACCCGGACCCGGTCGCAGAACACATGCGCACTCACTACCTGGGCCTGCTGGCGTTCTTTGCGATTCTGACCATTATTTTGTTCCAGGCCCTGGGGGTTTACTCCGATGACCTATTCAGCAATCGCCTGCGTTTTCGCGTGATGCTGGTGGCTTGGGTCTCGGCGTTTTGCATTCTGTTGTTCATGTACCAGATCCTGCTCCTGTTCCCGCAGTTGAGCCCACGCAACCTGGTGTTCTGGTTTTCCGCGAGCCTGCTGCTGTTTGGCGTGGAGCGCATACTGATGCTGCGCCTGTACCGCCATTTGATGGACAACGGCAAATTCCTCCAGCGCACCGTGATCCTGGGCTTTACCGACACGGCCGTGCATGTGGCTGAACACCTGTCGCGCAACAGTGACATCCGTTCCGGCCTGATCGGTTTTATCGACGACCGTACCGAGCGCATTCCCAAGGAGTTGAGCCGCTTGCCGTTGCTGGGCAATACCCGCGACCTGGAAAAGCTGATCCGCTCCGAACAGGTCAACCAGGTGATGATCACCCTGCCCTGGGCCGCCGAGCAGCGCATCAATGGGTTGGTCAAGCGCCTGCGGCAGATGTCGGTGAACGTCATGCTGGTGCCGGACATGGCCGCCCTGCGCTACGGCCATAACCGCATCACTGATGTGGGCGGCATCCTGATGTTCAACACCTCGCAATTGCCGCTGCGAGGCTGGTCGCCCTTTATCAAGCGTTGCGAAGACCTGCTGCTGGCCAGCATCGGCCTGTTGCTGCTGTCGCCGGTGATGCTGGTGACGGCTATCGCGATCAAACTCGATTCCAAGGGCCCGGTGCTGTTTCGCCAGAAGCGGTATGGCTACAACGACAACCTGATCCGCGTGTTCAAGTTCCGCTCAATGTACGTCGAGCAGACCGACCTCAACGCCGAGAACCAGACCACGCGCCAGGACCCGCGCATCACTCGGGTCGGCAGGATCATCCGCAAGACCAGCATTGATGAGCTGCCCCAACTGTTCAACGTGCTGCTGGGCAATATGTCGATGGTCGGCCCGCGCCCCCACGCCACGGCCACCAAGGCTGCGGGGATTCCTTTCGAGGAAGCGGTCAGCGAATACAGCTCGCGCCATCGGGTCAAGCCGGGCATTACCGGTTGGGCGCAGATCAATGGTTACCGCGGCGAGACCGATACGCTGTTCAAGATTCAGAAACGGGTCGAATACGACCTGGAATACATCGCCAAATGGTCCGTGTGGCTGGACCTCTACATCGTTTTCATGACGGTCCCGGCCGTTCTTTCCACCAAGGAAGTCTATTGATGAACCCACTTAACGGATTGATTCCCTGCATCATCTCCGGTGGTTCGGGTACGCGGCTATGGCCGGTTTCGCGGCAGAACATGCCCAAGCCCTTCATGCGCATGCGCGACGACCAGAGCCTGTTGCAGAAGACCTTCCTGCGGGCCAGTCACTTGCCGGGCGTCGACAGCATCCTGACCGTGACCAACCGCGACCTGCTGTTTCGCACCCTGGACGACTACCGCGCGGTGAACACCCAGCGCCTGGGTCTCGACCTGCTGCTGGAGCCGTTTGGCCGCAACACCGCCGCCGCCATCGCTGTGGCTGCGTTGCATGTTCAGGAGCATTTTGGCGCAGACGCGCAGTTGCTGGTGATGCCGGCCGATCACTTGGTGCTGGATGAAAGCGCCTTTGCCCAGGCGGTGGAAAAAGCCCGCGCCTTGGCCGAAGCCGGTTACCTGGTGACCTTTGGCATCCAGCCTGACCGAGCAGAAACCGGCTTTGGCTATATCGAACAAGGGCCGGCACTGGGCGCTGGCTTCAGGGTGCAGCGCTTTGTCGAAAAGCCCGACCAGGCCACCGCTCAAGGCTACCTGGACGGCGGCAAGCACCTGTGGAATGCCGGCATGTTCTGCTTCAAGGCCGCCACCCTGCTGGAAGAATTGGCCAGCCACGCACCGGCAGTTTTAGAGGCGGCCAAGGCTGCGCTGGAGCACAGCCAGAGCCTGCAAAACAGCAGCAGTCGCCAGCGCGAGCTGAGCCCGGAAGGTTTCGGCACCGCGCCGGATATCTCCATCGATGTGGCACTGATGGAAAAATCCGCCCAGGTCGCGGTCGTGCCCTGCGACATCGGCTGGAGCGATATCGGCTCCTGGGAAGCCCTGCGCCAACTCACGCCCAGTGACGACAATGGCAACCAGATCAACGGCGAGGCGATCCTGCATGACGTGCATAACTGCTACATCGACTCGCCCAAGCGGGTACTCGGTGCGGTGGGCGTGCGTGACCTGATCATCGTCGACACCCCCGACGCCCTGCTGATCGCCGACGCCCATCGCAGCCAGGACGTGCGGCATATCGTTGCCGAACTCAAGCGCCAGAATCACCCGGCGTTCAGCCTGCATCGCACCGTCACCCGGCCGTGGGGCACCTACACGGTGCTGGAGGAAAGCACGCGGTTCAAAATCAAGCGCATCGTGGTCAAGCCCAAAGGCTCGCTGTCCCTGCAAATGCACCATCACCGAAGCGAGCATTGGGTGGTGGTCAGCGGCGCGGCGATGATCACCAATGGTGAGCGCGAGATCCTGCTCAACATGAACGAGTCCACCTACATTCCCGCCGGGCACAAGCACCGCCTGACCAACCCCGGCATCATCGACCTAGTGATGATCGAGGTGCAGAGCGGTGAGTACCTGGGTGAAGACGACATCGTGCGCTATGACGACATCTACGGCCGCGCGCCGGTTGAAGTGAAGCCCTGATGCGTACGTCATTGATCATCCCCACCCGCAACGCGGCCAGCCACCTGGACCGCCTGTTGCCAGCCCTGCGCATGCAGACGTTGCAGCCAGATGAAGTGCTGGTGGTCGACAGCGCATCGAGCGATGACACAGTGGCGCGCTTTCGCGAATTCGGCGCGCGCGTGGAGGTGATTGACGCCCGTGATTTCAACCACGGCGGTACCCGGCGCTGGGCCAGCGAGCAGGTGGGCGGCGACGCCTTGATCGTGATGACCCAGGACGCGATCCCCGCCACCGCCGAGACCTTCGCCAACCTGATCAGCGAGCTGCAACTGGACCCGCTCAACGGCGTGGCCTATGGACGGCAGCTGCCGCACCCCGGCGCCGGCGTGCTCGGCGCGCAGTCGCGGCACTTCAATTACCCGGCGGCCAGCCGCACCAAGCGCCTGGACGATGCAGCGCAACTGGGCATCAAGACCTGCTTCAGCTCCGACTCGTTTTCGGTGTACCGATGCAGCGCCCTGAGCGCGGTCGGCGGTTTCCCCCAGGATGTGATTGGCAGTGAAGACGCCTATGTGGCCGCGCGCATGCTGCTGGCCGGTTACCAGGTGCGCTATGCCGCGAGTGCGCAGGTTTATCACTCCCATGATTACCGCTTGCTGGAAGAGTTTCGCCGCTACTTCGATATCGGTGTGTTCTACGGCCGCGAGCCGTGGATTCGCCAGGCGTTTGGCGACGCCGGCGGCGAAGGCAAACGTTATGTGCTGGCCGAACTGCACGCATTGCGCGAGGCCAACGCGCTGTACCGCGCCCCCGAAGTGGTGGTGCGCAGCGCCTTTAAATTGCTGGGCTATCGCCTCGGCCACCTTGAACGCCACCTGCCCAACGCGCTTAAACGGCGCCTGGGCATGTTTTCCACCTACTGGACTTGAGCCGTCATGAAGACTATCAACCGACGTTTCCGTCTTACCCTGCTCGGCCTCTTGAGTGCCTCAATCTGGCTGGCTGGTTGTTCGACCCCCGCGCGGGTGCCGCTTCCTGATAACGACACGCTCAAGGCCGGCCATCAAGCGGCGCTGACCCTGGCCGACCTGCCGCCCCCGCAGGTGTTGATCCAGAGCGGCGACTCACTGCGGATCGTGCGTGATGCCCAGGAGCCGGCGGCGGCCGATGACATGACGATATTCGTGGTGCGCCCTGACGGCGTGATCTCGGTGCCCAACATTGGCCGGGTCAAGGCGGCCTTGCGCACGCCCGAAGACCTGGGCAAGGAAATCACCGAGAAGTACAAGCGCATCTACCGCGAACCGGCGGTGACGGTGAACATCGCCAGCGCACCGAGCAACAAGGTGTTTATCGGCGGTGCGGTGTCCAACCCGGCCTTTTTCGACCTGGCCGGCAACGTCAGCGTCGAGCAGGCGCTGCTCAGCTCCGGTGGTGTATTGCCCTCGGCGGATGCCTCCAACGTAGCCTTGCTGCGCACCGGTCCCGACGGCAAGTACAGGACGTACTTCATCAGCCTGGAAAGCATGCTGACCAACCCCAATCACCCGCGGGTGGCGTTGCAGCGTGGCGATTTGATCTTTGTGCCGCAGTCGGGCATCGGCGCGACGGTGGAGGCTGTGGATATGTACTTCACCAAGCTGTTTCCGATCAACAAAGGGATTGGTATTGGCTTGAATTACGACCTCAACGACAGCGGCGTGAAGAACAGCGGGAACACGACTAATGGCCCTATAAACGTCTTTCCATCAGCCACAACTCCTTGATCGTTACCTGATTGGCTTGACTGCAATTTTTCGCATTCAGCGTTAAACAATTTTCAATGGAGTAATCCTGTGATCGAAATCCGCTCTCTTCGCGACCTGCTGCGGCTGTTTTTCATCTACCGCCGCGAATTCAAACTGGCCGTGCTCACCATGATCGTCATCGCCGTGCTCGGTGCCTTCCTGCTGCCGGCTCGCTACGAGTCGGACGCGCGCTTGCTGGTCAAGCCGGGGCGGGACAACACCACCTTGCCGATCGAGGCCGCCAACCGCCAGACACTGATTGCCCCGAGCACCCAGCACGACCCGATTGTCGACGAAGAAAAAATGCTCACGGGCCGGCCCATCGTGCATATCGTTGCCGAACGCTATATGGCGATGACCGCCGAGCCGCCGCAAGGCTTCTGGAAGGTCACCAAGTTCTACATCAAAAAGGGCGTTGGCGAAGTCATCAATGGCATTCGTAGCGTGCTGCAGTTCGTCGGCCTTGCCGAGAAACAAAGCCCGCTGGAACGCCTGGCGACCTCACTGGAGAAGAACTTCACCGCCGGCCACGAGCCGGGTTCTTCGGTGATCGAGATTTCCTTCACCTGGGACGACCCGGCGGTGGCGCAAAAAATCGTCGAGACCTGGGTCAACGCCTACCTCGAAGAACGTGCGCGGATTCTCGGGCGCAAGAGCCTGCACACCTTCTATGAAACCGAACGCGCCAAGGTCGCGGAGAATATCCAGAGCCTGAAAGATCAGCTACAAGGCCGCTTGAAGCAGATCGACTCGATCAGTGTCGATGCGCGCCTGAAGAACCTGACCAACCAGATCGACCGCGTCACCGACGCCAAGGTCAGCGCCCAGAACCAGATCTCGGGGATTCGCAGCCTGCTGGCCAACGCCAGCCAGCAGATCAAGAGCCAGCCGGCAGACGTGGTCACGATGCGCGAAACCAGCCTCAACCCCACCCAACTCGACCTCAAGCGCCAGCTCAACGCGCTGCAAGTGGAGCGGGCTCGGCTGTTGCGCACTTACCTGCCAGGCACCCCGCAGGTCAATCAGATCGAGCAGAACATCCGCGACATGGAAGCCCTCAGCGCCCAGGAAGCTACGCGCCTGGAACGCTCGCAGAACACCGCGCCTAACAGCCTGGTGATCAACGTCAAACAGCAAATGATCGACGCCCAGTTGCAAGAGCGCAAACTGGCCGGGGAAATCGAGAACTACGACAAGACCCTTGCCGAACTGCGCACCCAGCGTGACCAGGCGATGACCGATGAACCGCAACTCAACACCCTGAGCCAACAACTGCGCACCGCCGAAAAAAGCTATGCCTTGTACTCGGACAATCTTGAACAGGCGCGAATCGACCACGAACTGGACAACAGCCAGATCAGCAACATCGCCCTGATCGAACACGCCACCCTCAACCCGGCACGCGTGTTTCCCAAGAGCCTGCTGATGCTGTTGTTCGCTATTCCCGCCGGCGTGGCCGTGGGCTTGCTGACCATCTATGTGCTGTACCTGCTGGACCAGCGCATCCACGATGGCACACGCTTGCAGGAGATGTTCCATGTGCCGCTGTGGAGCAGCATTCCCGATGTACAGGACGCAACGCCGGCAGCCGTCACCGCCAGCCTTTATCGCTTGTACAGCCTGTTGCCCCTGGATCGCATTGCCACCCAAGGTTTTGCCCTCGGCCTGACCTCGGCGCGCCATGGCGAGGGTGTCACCTTTATCGCCGAGCAACTCAAGCGCCTGCTGGAGGAGCGTGGTCACCGCGTCTCGGTCGATGGGGCGAACGCGCCAACGCCGGGTGAAGTGTTGCTGCTGGACGCCTCGGCGCTGTCCTCCAACCCGCAGGCGTTCCTGACGCTGCGCCGCGCTGACCAGATTGTGCTGGTGATCGAAGCCCGCACCAGCACCGTACCAACCATTGAAAATGCCGTGTCGTTGCTGACCACCGCGTTCGGCAAAGTCGACGGCATGATCCTCAACCGCCGTCGCTTCGAAGTGCCGGCCAAGGTGCTGGCGCGACTCAACAGCTGGCGTGGGGCGGCCTGATGCGTATCGCATTGCTGGCGCCGCTGCCACCGGAGCAGACCGGGATCGCCGATTACGCCGCGCACTTGCGCAACGCGTTGATCGAACAAGGCCTGGAGGTGGTGACCCCACTCGCCGGCTGCCTGGAGCTGCCTGAACAGTTGAAGCGCCTGCAGGCCTTTGACTGGCGCAGCGTGGACCTGGTGCATGCTGAACTGGGGGGTGGACGCTTCGGTGAGTTCCAGGCGCTGGAGTACCTGCGCCGGGCGCAACCGCACCTGCCGTTAACCGCCACGGTGCATGACCCGGAGCGCCTGATCTGGCGCCGGGCCAAGCTGTTTTTCCCTTTGACCCTGCTTGAACGCCTGCCCCATCCGCTGCCCCAAGCGGCGGCGCTGCTGGCCGACCCGTTGACCTTGCACGAAGAACGGCGCCTGGCCAAAGGCATGCGCCGCCTGATCACCCTCACTCGCCTGGGCGGCGACTGCCTGCGCCAGCGCATGGGCCTGCGCCCGCAACAGGTGGCGGTGATTGCCCATGGCAACCTGCCCATCGCGCCCCAGGCGTTGCCGCCACTGGCGCCGTTGCGCCTGCTGTATTTCGGCTTTATCTACCGCGGCAAGGGCATTGAGGACTTGCTGCTGGCCCTGGCCCAATCACTGGCCGCCCACCCGCAATGCCGAGGCCAGGTACGCCTGACCCTGGCCGGTGGCACCGCGCCGGAAATGACCTTTGACCCCGCCGGCAACTACCTCGACGGCCTACGCGAGCAGATCAGCGCCCTGCATCTTGAAGATGTGGTGGACTGGCAACTGGACCTGCCCTCGGCGCAGATCCCTTCTACGATCCAGGCGCACCATGTGATGGTGCTGCCCTATCGCGAATCGAAAAAACTCAGCTTCCTGGGGCAGATGCGTGGCACCAGTGGCGCGCTGTCGTGGGCCAATGCATGCGGGCGCGGGGTGATCACCTCCAACGCCCGCGCCTTTGCCGAAGAGGTGGCCGACGGTAATGGCATCACCTATCAGCAGGGCGATACAGCGTCCTTGAGCAACGCCTTGAGCCGCTTGATCCTCGAGCCGCAACAGGCGCAGCAATGGGCCGCCCGGGCGGGAGACATCGGCCACCAACGCCAGTGGGCCAACACGGCCCAGCGGTTTGCTGAATTATTTCGGGATGCTTGTGAGGAGCCGTTGCGATGAACCTGCCATCCGTTCGCCCACTGTGGCGCTACCTGCCGCTGGCGCTGTCAATCGCCGTGGGTAGCGCCCTGCTGTTGAGTGAAAAAGTCGATGCACAACCGGTGAACCTGGCCCCGGAGCGCACCGTAGTCTGGAAGGACTTTCTCGGCGTAAACGCACACTTTCTGTGGTTCACACCCGAGCAGTACCACAAGCAGATCAAGCAGTATAAAAAGCTTGGATTGCAATGGGTGCGGGTCGACCTGCATTGGGATCGCCTGGAACCCAAGGAAGACGATTATCAGCTCGGCACCTTCGATGAACTGGACCGCACCCTGACCGCTGAAAAACTGCGCTCGGTGTTTTACCTGGTGGGCTCGGCGCCCTTTATCACCACCGCACCCAAGGGCGTGCCGTTCCAGGACCAGTATCAACCGCGGGACGCCAACATCTATGCCATGCGCCTGGCCGTCCTGGCCAAGCGTTACCCGAATATCGATGCCTGGCAGGTGTGGAATGAACAGAACCTGCCGAACAACTGGCGCCCCAAAGTCAACGCCAAGGAATACGCGCAGTTGTTGTTGGCCAGTCACAAGGCCTTGAACATTGCAGCGCCGGACAAACTGCAGGTCATGGGTGGCATGGCGTATTACAGCCAGATGCCGCCGCGTGGCAAAACCCTGATGTTTGAAGCGCTCGGCGCGCTGGGGGTGCAAAGCCTGGGCATGGTCGCGGCTTATCACCCTTATTCGATGACTCCGGAAACCGATGAGCCGGGCAAGAACGAAGTGCTGCTGCGCGGCGATCAACTCAATTCAATGCTGCACGGTGCCGGGATCAAGCAGGTCTGGGCCACTGAATGGGGCTGGTCCAGCTATGCCGGCCCCAAGGAGATGCAAGACCTGATCGGTATCGACGGGCAAGCCGATTACACCTTGCGCCGCCTGGCGTTGATGGCGTCCCAGGACTACCAGAAGATCTTCCTGTTCGCGCTGTCCGACCTCGACCAACGCGCCTCGCCACGCGACCAGCATTACGGCCTGTTGAACCTTGATGGCGAACCCAAGCCGGTGTACACCGCCCTCGCCCGCTTCCTGGAGATCACCGGCCCCACGCTAAAACCCGGCAACACGCCGCAGTTGCAGGATGTACCGGACAGCTTCTACAGCGTGGCCTGGACCCGCCCTGACGGAAAAAACCTGCTGATGTATTGGAGTGCCAAAGGCAGCAGCATCAGCCTGCCCGGCATCAAACGCGCAGAACTGCTGGACCCGCTGACCGGCGCCCGGCAAACCCTGAGCGACGACAACGGTATTCGCCCAACGGTGAAGCCAAGTTTGCAGATACTGGTGTGGTAGCCCCGGGCATGGAGAGCTGTACATGAGAATCCTCTGGATTGTGCCCTACCTGCCGTGGCCGACCACCAGCGGCGGCAAGACGCGGCAGTACCATTTGCTGCGCACCTTGAGTGAGCGCGGGCATCGCATCACGCTGCTGGCGCAATCGAAAACGCCGGCCGATGACGCGGTGCACGCGGCCTTGGAGCCGTTGCTTGAACGCCTGATCGTGGTACCACGTCGGCCACTGAAACACCCGCTGACCCTGCTCGGCGGCCTGTTCGCGCCCTGGCCGCTGCTGACCACGGTCAACGGCCTGTCGGCACCGTTGCAGGCCCAGTTTGCGCAACTGTTGAATGAGCGCTGGGACGTGATTCAGGTAGAACACAGCTACAGCCTGCAACCGTTTCTGCGCACCTTGCAGCAGCAACGGCGCGAGTTTGTGCTGACCGAGCACAACCTGGAATCGAGCCTTGGCGGCGCCACTTATGACCGCTTCCCCAAGTGGGCCGCACCGTTTGTGCAGTACGACCAGTGGCGCTGCCGACAATGGGAACGCAAGGCGTTCGATGCCGCCGCTCATGTGGTCGCGGTGACCGAGGCGGACGCTCAGGCCATGCGGCCATTGTCGTCGACGCCGGTGAGCGTGGTGGTCAATGGGGTCGACAGCCGCGCCTTCGCCGAGGTCAACGCCGATGCGCAGAGCCAGCGCCTGTTGTTCGTCGGCAATTACGAGTACGCACCGAACCTGGACGCTGTGCAGTGGCTGCTTGAAGAGATCTTCCCCAGGCTCTGGTTGCAGTGCCCGAACGCACGCCTGGCGGTGGTCGGCTATGGCTTACCCGAACACTGGCGCGAGCGTTGGCCCGATGAACGTATCGAGTGGCTGGGGTTTGTTCCCGACCTGTGCGCCTTGCAACGCCGCTGCGCCGGTTTTGTCGCCCCGTTGCGCCATGGCGGCGGCTCCAAGCTCAAGGTATTGGAAGCGATGGCCGCCGGCTTGCCGCTGGTGAGCACGGCCCAGGGTGTTTCCGGGTTGGCGGTACAGCCGCAGGTGCATTACCTGGCCGGCGAAAACGCCGAGGCCCTGGCCGACGCCGTTGTGCGCCTGCTGGATGAACCGGCGCTGGCCGGGCGACTGGCCGATGCGGCACGCGACTATGCGCGGCAATACCACGACTGGGCGGTGGCGGGTAATGAACTGGAGCACCTCTACCACAGCTTGCTCACCGCCAAGGAGTCTCAGCCATGCGCGTAGCCCTGGACTATCGCCCCGCCACAGTTGCGCCGTCTTCGGGCATCGCCCGCCAGGTCGCGGCCCTGGAAGACGCGCTGCGCGCGCGGGGCAACACCGAGGTGGTGCTGTTCACTGAGGCGCCCCTGGACCATCCGCAACGCCAGACTGCCGTTTGCCCGGCCTGGGCCAGCCCGCTGGACGGCCTGCAACGCCCACAGGTGCGCTTGCGGTTCGAGCGCGGCTTCTTGCCCAAGGCGCTGCACGAGCAGCAGATCGACCTGTACATCGCCACGGCCAATATGGGCTTGCCGCTGTGTCGCAAACCCGCCGGCACCCGCTATGTGCTGGTGCTGCATGACCTGTTTCAGCTCACCCACCGCAACTTCCATCGCTCCAAGCTCAAGGCCCTGGCCTACCGCCTGATCGACGGGGCTTCGATTGCCTGGTCAGTGTGGCAGGCTGACCGGGTGTGGTGCCCTTCGCAGTTTTCCTGCAATGAGGCCGCGCGCCTGTTCCCCTGGGCACGGGCCAAGTTCCGCGTGCTGAACAACCTGGTGCCCGAACTGAATGCAGCGCCAGAGCCGCTGCCCGCCAACCTGCCGGCGCGTTACTGGCTGGTGGTGGGCACGCGGGAGCCGCGCAAGAACATGGCGTTCTTCTTGCGCCAATGGCAGGCCTGCCGTGCGCTGAACCCTGATGTGCCGGACATGGTACTGGTGGGCCACGCCAGCGATGTACCAGCATCACTCGGCGACCTGCCGGGCCTGCATTGGTGCAGCGGTTTATCGGACGGCCAACTGCAAGCGCTCTACCGTCATGCCGCGTGCTTGTGGCAGCCGTCCTATGCCGAGGGCTTTGGCTTGCCGGTGGTGGAAGCCTTGAGTGTCGGCACGCCGGTAGCAGTGGCACGCGGCAGCGCCCTGGATGAAATCGCGCCGCCCAACGCCCCGCGCTTCGCCCCCCATGACGCCGAGCAACTGCACAAGGTCATGCAACAACTGGCCGGCGCCGAGGCCACGCAAGACGGCGAAACACACCGCGCCTGGGCCCGGCAATTTGCCGAACCGGCTTATCGCGCGCGCCTGGACACTTTGCTCAAGGAATTGGACCGCTAATGCTGCCAGGAAAATTCGTCAGTCTGCTGCTGGGCCTGGTGTTCGGCGGGTTGCTGTTGGCCCTGTCGCCGATCAAGGTCATGCTGGTGGTGGCCGGTGTGGCCGTGGCCTTGACGCTGATCCGCTTTCCCCTGTGGGGCTTGCTGATTTTCGCGGTACTGGCCACCAGTATTCCCTATACCACCTTGCAACTGGGCATCCGCACCACCGTCAGCGAGGCGGTACTGGGGCTGACCTGGGTCGGGGTGTTCTGGCAATCGTTCATCGGCAAGACCCGTGGTTTCATGCTGTGGCGGCCGACCGAGCGGGCGCTGATGTGGCTGATGCTGTTCAGCACCATTCCGTTTATCTGGGGCATGCTGATCATCCATGCCGAAGGCAACGGGCCGGTGAACTGGGTGCGCTGGCTGATGAACCTGTCGATGTTGTTTATCGTGCCGCTGCTGCTGCGCACCGACGCCGACCGCGACAAGGTGGTGGTCGCCTTGTTGCTGGGTAACCTGGCGATGCTGTTGCTGTCGATCTTCATGTTCCTCAAAACACGCAACGCGATGTCGATGATCGATATTCTCACCGACCTCAAATACGCCCACCCGGAAGCGGTGAAGGATATTTTCTCTGCCAACTACACGCGCATGGCCTCGCCCTGGGTGCACCCCAACCTGACCGGTGGCGTGCTGGTGCTGTTTATTCCGCTGGCACTGTTTTATGGCTGGACCCGCAGCGGCTGGCGTCGGGCGCTGGGCCTGGCGGTGGCGGTGCTGGGGTGTGCCGGCCTGCTGCTGAGTATTTCCCGTGGCGCCATCGTGGCCCTGGCGCTGGTGTTGATCTGGCTGGCCTACAAGCGCGTGCCGAACAGCGGGCGCATCATCGGTATCGGGGCGGCGTTCGCCGTTGCGCTGGTGATGTTCTATCCGCCGTTGCAGGACCGCTTGATGACCATCTTCTCGACCACCAATGCCAGTACCGAAATCCGCTTTGACGAGTACGCCAGGTTCCCCACCGCCATGGCGACCTTCCCCCTGGGGATCGGCTTCAAGATCGACCCGCCCGTGCCCGGTTCCAATCTGTTGGGCATCTCCAACCTGTGGCTGAACTTCATCTACAAGGTGGGCCTACCCGGGATGCTGCTATTTATCACCGTCACCCTGTTGTGGTGGCGCGAAGTGCGGCCCCTGGGCCAGGTGCGCAAAGTCACCGCCGACAATGCGCTGTGGCTGGGGTGCATCTGCGGCGTGCTGGCGGCGCTGCTGACGGGGATTTTCGACCACTATTTCAGCTTCACCTTTGTACTGATCGCGCTGTTCTGGCTGTTGATGGGCATGAGCCTGCAACAGGTGCGCCTGCGCCCCTCCATTACCGCCCCTGTTGCTGCTATTGCGCCAAAGGATAACCAACCATGAAGCACCGGATGATTCACTCCACCGACTTGCGCGACCGCCTCCCCACGCTGGCCGCTGAAATGGGCGTGAGCCTGCCGGACCTGGAAGAGGCGCTGGACTGGTGCCTGGCCAACGACGTGGTATTTGAAGAAGGCGAAGGCGACAACAAGCGCTTCTGGATCAGCTCCATCGACCTGGAAACCGCGATTGAGCAACCGGTGGCGCGCCGCCTGTTCCGACGGATGAAACAGGATCTGCCGGCCCAGCTACTGCCGCGTTACGGCAAAAACTGGGCAACCGTCAAAGACCGGTGGCGCAGTGTCTGGGACATGGCCTACAACATCTTGATCAACAAGATCCCCAGCCACCATGTGCGCATCGCCTGGCTGCGCCTGGGTGGCGCGAAGATCGGCAAGGGCTCCAGCTTGTGGCGTAACACCGAAGTGCTGGGCATGCACAATCTGGTGGTCGGCGACGATTCGGTAATCGGTTGGCATTGCCAGGTAGACGCTCGCGCCGGGCTGGTGATCGGCAACCATGTGGCGATTGCTTCCCACGTTTTGCTCATCGCCGGCAGCCATGATCTGCAAGCGCCGGAGTTCTGGTCGATTTCCGGGCCGACTTACATCGACGACTACGTCTGGATCGGCAGCCGTGCGTTGATCGGCTTCGGCACGCACCTGGGCTATGGTTCGGTGATAAGCGCCAATACCGTGGTGGCCAAAGCCGTGGCGCCCTACAAAATCATTGGCGGCAGCGGCGCCAAAATCATGGGCGAACGTTGCCATGATCTGAACTACAAGGTGGGTGGCAAAGGCCTGTTCACCCTGTTCCACTGATGTTCGGCAGCACGCTCTGGCTGACCCTGGCGACGCTCGCCGGGCTGGTGGCCGGTTTTGCCCGCGAATGGCTGCTGGTGGCGGCCTGGGGTGCGGGCAGTCGCAGCGACGGGTTTCTGGTGGCGGTGTTTTTGCCCGAAGCATTGCGCATGACCCTGGCCGCCGGCTTGCTCGCAGCGGCTGCCCTGCCCCTCTATCAGCAACGCGACCCACAGCGCCAGCAAGCCTGGCTGGCCAGCCTGTCCCCCCGCCTGCTGGGCGTGGGCCTGGCCCTGTTTGCCCTACTGGCGCTGGGCGCGCCGCTGTGGGTGCGCCTGATCGGCCCCGGCCTGGACGCCGCGGCCCATGCCCAAGCCGCCGCCAACCTGCGCTGGCTGGCGGCCTGTGCGCCAGGCCTGGTGATGCATGGGTTGTTCAGCATTCCCTTGCAGGCACGCCAACGTTTTGTCCTCCCGGGCCTGGGCTCTTTACTGTTCAATCTGCCACCGGTGCTGTACCTGTTTATCCGTGGCAGCTCCAGCGACAGCGCCGAACTGGCAATGTGCTTTTTTGCGGGTAGTGTGTTGATGTGCCTGCCGTTACTGGCGCCGGTCTGGTCCTTCGGCTGGCGGCCGTGGCAGGTCAGCGGCGACCCGCTGGCAGGCCGCGAATTGCTGGGGCGCATCGGCCCGTTGTTGGCCAGCAACGTGGCCAGCCAGGGCCTGGCGCTACTGGAGCGCTTGATCGCCAGTTTCCTGGGGGACGGCGCTGTGACGTGGGTTAACCTCGCGCGCAAGCTGATCAACCTGCCACTGATTGCCTTGATGAGCCTTAACCAAGTGCTGCTGGGCATGATGAGCGGCGAGCAAGGCCAACAGCGCCTGGCCCTGCTGCGCCGCGGCCTGGATGCAGCGACCCTGCTGAGCCTGCCTGCGGCCTTCGGCCTGATTGGCGCCAGCCCCACACTGATTCATCTGCTGATGCCCGCCCAGAGCGTCGACGGCCCACTGCCGGCGCTGCTGGCCTGGTTCGCCACGCCCCTGGTGTTTGGCGCCTGGAACGCCATGCTCGCCCGCTATGCCTATGCCAGCGGCGACACGCGCCTGCCGCTCAATTGCGAACTGCTGGGCAGCCTGGTCAATGCCGCGTTGCTGGTGGTGCTGCCCTATTGTTTCGGCCTGCCGGGGATCGCCTTGGCGGCGTTGGGTGGCGTGGTGGTGACCAACCTGTTGCTGATGCACCGCCAGCAACTGCTCGGCCAACTGGGCTGGCCGTTGCAGTGGGGTTTGAGCGGGGTGCTGTTGGGTGTGGCGGCGCTGGCCCTGCACCCCTTGCACAACGATGGCTGGCAGTTGGGGTTGAGCAGCCTGGCCGGCGCGCTGGTGTTGCTGGGGCTGGGGCTTTGGCTCAAGCCATGGAAGGCCTGAGGCCGGACCCCACCAGAGCGGTGGGATGGGGACCGGTTCAATCCTCCAGTGGCTTGGGGGCTTTGCTGCCGGGTTTGGCGGGTTTGCTGCCCTTGGCCGGAGCCGCTGGCGCGACTGGAACAGGCTCTGGCTCGGCAGGTGCGGCAAGCTCCTTTTCCGCCTGAGGCATCTGGTCGATGGCGCTGAAGAATTCCTTCAGGTCGAGGCTGTCCGGGGGGACGGTTTTTTCGAGTTTCTTCTCGCCGTCCTTGCCGATCAGGATCACCTTGGTACCGCTGCCGACGCCGAGCTTGAGGGCGCGGATCAGCGCGTTGGTTTCAGGCGGTGTGAGCTTTTTACTGTCCTTTGGGTCTTTGGCGAACTTCTCCCCTTCGGCGCCAATGCTGCCGAATTTGACGGTGTAGAACACCATGCTGCGCTCTTCGAAGGACTGCTTGGTGGCAGCCTCTTCCAGTTGTTTCTTCAGCGTTGCCAGTGTCGGGTTTCCAGCATCAAGCTCCACGACCACCAGAGGGCGCGTCTTGCCCAATTCCTGCTTGAGCGGATTATCATCAGCGGCCAACAACGGCCCCGTAAAAGCCATCAAGGTAGCCAGGGTCAGCGACCGGATGAGCATGCGCACCTCCTTTGAATTCCATGCAGGGTTCTTGAGTTTCATGTCTGCGACAGCCAAATTCAAGGATGATTCCTACATCACTTTGAGAAGCGTAGGTCAGGAAGCCCGCTACGCAAGGGCTTGGACAGTGGCCTGGTCATTGTTTCTTCCGGTTACGAGACTTTCCACTGCGGCCAATGCCGGGCAAAAACGGGGGCCACGACAGGGTCGGCGTCTACCCGCTCCAGGCTCTGCGCAAAGCCCGGCGCCAGGTTGCCGAGCACCGCGCGCGCGTCGTCCCAACGCGACACCGCCGCCGCCATGATGCCCAGTGCATTCGGCACGTTGCTCGGGGCAAACAGCTGGCCGGCAAACTGATCGGCAAACACGACCCAGGCCTGATGCAGGTAGCGCCGTGTGCCGCTGACCAGTTGCGCTTGCTGCGCCTCATCGGCATTGCCCAACCAGCGTTGCGGGTAGTCGATGATGCCGATCGCCGAATAACAGTTGGCGGCGATGTAGAGCAAGCCGCGCAGGATCTGCGTACGATCGCCGGCCAGCAACTGGGCCTTGGGATACTCCAGGCCCAGGTGGATCAAGATCGCGGCGCTTTCGGTCAGTACCTGGCCATTTGGAGTAACCAGCGTGGGGATCTGCTTGAGTGGATTGATACGTGCAAGGGCGTCACTGCCCTCGCCGTCCTGCCAGGAACTGGCCTCCACGCGATGCCACGGCACTGCGCAGCGTTGCAGGGCAATTTCGATCATGCAGGAGCCGGATTCGTCGGTGCCATAGAGGGTGTACATGGGCGTTTCCTCCTGAGCTATGGGCAATATGGAGAGTGTCGATTAGCTAGAATAGCCCCATCTGCCCGCCCACCAAGGTGCTGAAATCATCATTCACGAACGGCAGGATTGCGTCGGCCACGGGCTGCAATTGGCGCGTGACGTAGTGGTCGTAGTCGATGGGCGCCTGACGCACTTCCAGCGGTTCCGGGCCGTTGACGCTGATCACGTAGCTGATCCAGCCACCGCGCTGGTACTGGCGCGGGCGGCCCAGGCGGTCGTTGTACTCGTCCGCCAGGCGCGCGGCGCGTACGTGGGGCGGGACGTTGCGTTCGTAGTCGTGCAAGGGCCGGCGCAGGCGTTTGCGGTAGATCAGCAACTCATCGAATTCGCCGCTCAAGGTACGCCGCACGTAGTCGCGTATGTAGTCCTGATGGGGTTGGCGATGGAAGATGCGTTGGTAGAGTTCCTGCTGGAATTGCCGGGCCAGGGGCGACCAGTCGCTGCGCACGGTTTCCAGGCCCTTGTAGACCATGTCTTCACTGCCATCTTCGCGTACGACCAGGCCGGCATAACGCTTTTTGCTGCCCTCCTCGGCGCCACGGATAGTCGGCATCAGGAAGCGGCTGAAGTGGGTTTCGTATTGCAGCTCCAGGGCGCTTTGCAGGCCATATTCGTTGCTCAGGTGCGCCCGCCACCAGTCGTTGACGTGTTGCACCAGCGCCAGGCCGATGCGATTGGCATCCTGCGCAGAATGCGCACTGCCCAGCCAGACGAAGGTGGAGTCGGTGTCACCGTAAATCACCTCGTACCCTTGGGCCTCAACCAGCGCGCGGGTCTGGCGCATGATCTGGTGCCCCCGCAGGGTGATCGAGGACGCCAGCCGAGTGTCGAAGAACCGACAGCCGCTGGAGCCGAGTACACCGTAAAAGGCGTTCATGATGATCTTCAGTGCCTGGGAGAGCGGCGCATTGCGCTCGCGCTTGGCCTCTTCGCGGCCTTCGGACACGCGGGTGACGATGGACGGCAGGCAATGCCGGGTACGGGAGAAGCGCGCCCCGCGAAAGCCTTCCACCGAGTCGCTGTCGTCGGGATGCTTGAGGCCTTCGATCAAGCCCACCGGGTCGATGAGGAAACTGCGGATGATCGACGGGTAAAGGCTTTTGTAGTCCAGCACCAGCACCGACTCATAAAGGCCCGGGCGTGAGTCCATGACAAACCCGCCGGGGCTGGCTTGGGGCGGTTTGTCGCCCAGGTTCGGCGCAACAAACCCCTGGCGGTGCATCAACGGCATGTACAGGTGGGTGAAGGCGGCCACGGAACCGCCGTTACGGTCGGCCGGCAAGCCGGTGACGCTGGCGCGTTCGAGCAGGAACTTGAGCAGCTCGGTCTTCTCGAAAATCCGCGTGACCAGTTCGCAGTCCTTGAGGTTGTAGCGCGCCAGGGCGGGCTTGTCCTCAGCGAACATGCGGTTGATTTCATCCATGCGCTGGTACGGCGTGGAGATGTCCTTGCCTTCGCCGAGCAGGGTTTGCGCGACGTTTTCCAGGCTGAAGGATTCAAAACTCCAAGTCGCCGAACGCAGGGCTTCAATACCGTCGATGATCAACCGCCCCGCCGCCGCAGCGAAGTAGTGATTGCGGCTGCCGTGCTCACGCCAGGCCATGGCTTCACCGCCACGTCCCAGCAACAGCGGCACGTTCAGGCGTTGGGCGTGTTCGTGGAGGACGCGCAGGTCGAACTGCACCACGTTCCAGCCGATGATCGCGTCGGGGTCAAATGTGGCCAGCCATTGGTTGAGGCGTTCGAGCAGTTGCGCGCGGGTGTCGCAATAGTCGAGCTTGAAATCCACCGCGTCGGTTTTGTTCGGCGGGCCGAGCATGTAGACCTGGCGCTCGCCGCAGCCTTCAAGGGCGATGGAGTAGAGATCGCCCTGGGCGGTGGTCTCGATGTCCAGGGACACCAGCTTCAAGGGCGGACGGTAGTCAGGGGCGGGCTTCATCTGCGCGTCGAGCAAGGTGCCGCTCGCATCCGGAGTGCCGCCGAACCACACCGGAGCGGTGATAAAACGCTCCATCATGTAGCGCTCGGGCGGGCGCACATCACCTTCGTAGACATCGACCCCGGCAGCGCGCAGGCGCTTTTCGATGTCCATCAACTGGCGGTGCTGGCGCGCATACAGGCCCAGGACCGGGCGGTGATGAAAGTCGCACAGCTGCAACGGGCGCAACTCAAGATCGCGTTCACCCTTGAGCAGCCAATCGAGCGGCTTGCGGTAAGCCTCAGGGATGAACACCACCGAGGTTTGCACGGGTAGGCGAATGCACCGTGGCCCTTGGTCGGTGGCCAGCCAGAAGCTGACCTCCGTGCCCGCCGGGGTATCACGCCAATGCCGGGTCAGGACAAAACCCTGCTGTAAATCCACCGTACCGCACCTCAAGAATCGCATTCAGGGCGTGATTCTACTCGGCATCCGGTCCAAGGCGGCGGGTAAACGCATACCTAGCGCGCAATATCATAAAAAGGATGTCATCGTTTTTTTAGGATAAGAATGCGCTGGCAATATCAAATGGCTATATAGGAAGATAGCGAGATTCAAGAAAAGGATTTCGCGCATGTCGTTCGTCCCCCGCCGTCTGGCCCTGACTATTTCGTTGATTGTTTCCGGCGCCTCGCTTTCTCCTGCCAGCCTTGCTCAAGTATTCATCGATACCCCAACCAATACCCCGCTCACCGTGGGCAGTGGCTATTTTTACAACCCCAGTTTGTGGGTGACCAAGACCGGCAGCATCACCACCCATACGACCGCCGTCAGCGTTCGCCAAAACCTGCCTGATTGGCAGCGCAATGTCTTCATTCAAAATGACGGCTCGATTACTGCCGATAGATTAGACGGGATCAGCCTGGGCGCTGCGACCGATGTGCGTATCGACAACACCGGGGTAATCTCCGGCGCCCAGCATGCAATCTCAGGCGAACAACTCAATTTGCTGAGCAACGATGGCACGCTTGCCGGACGTGACGGCGCAGGGGTTTCGATAACGGGTGATGCCACGGTTTACAACGACGGCACGATCACTGGCGCACGAGAAGGACGCCTGGAGAATATCGACGGCGATGGCCTACGCATAGGAGGCATTGCCCACATCGAAAACTCTGGCGTTATCCGGGCATTGGGCGCCAGTGGAGCGGACAAAAATGGACGAGCCAACACCAGCGATGGAGTATCGATTGGCGGTGGCTACCTGTTCAACGGCGGCCGGTTTGATCCTTCCACAGGCATTCCACGTACCGGTTCAATCACAGGTACCGACAATGGCCTCTTAGTCAGCGATGGCCATGATGGGGCGGCAACCGGCGCAACGGAGCTGAGAAATTTCGTCGACCTGCGTGGGCTTGATGGCTATGGCGCGCGTTTTATCGGTAATTTCGACGACCGGGTATTCAACGGTGCCCTGATCAGCGGGGGTAATGGTGTAGCCCTGGACATGGGGGGCGGCAACGACACCTTGACGCTGTACCCCGGCGCCCGTTTTGAGGGGTTAGTTGACGGCGGCGCAGGGCATAACACCATGATTCTGGAGGGCTACCAATATTATCCTTCAGATACGCGTGAACCCGACGGGACGGTCGAGACGACGCGCAATTTTGACGTACTACAAGTGCGTCGCGGCTACTGGGTACTCAATGGTCGCGGCGATTTCAGCGAAGGCGCGCGCCTCTTTGCCAATGGTCACTTGAACAACCAGGGCAGCATCGCTGGCGACGTGATCGTCGACCAAGGCGCGACTTACCGGGGCCGAGGCTCAGTCAACAATCTTACCGTCAGCGGAAGGTTGATCACGGATACCGTTGTCGGCGCGCCTCAGGTCAACGGCAACCTGATCATGAACCCAGGCTCTACCTTCGAGTTCGCTACTTATCCCGACGGCAGTGCTGCGACAACCCATGTGGTCGGCAGTGCCAGCCTCAACGGTGCCTATTTGTGGCCGCAGCCGGGTTACTCGATGGACTATCCCTGGCACAGCACTTACACCGTCCTGCAAGCAGGCAGCATCACGGGTACCTTCGATGAATCCAACCTGCGCAGCTACTACGCGTTCCTGTCGCCAACACTCAGCTACGACAATAACCGGGTGAACCTGAGCTACACACGCAACGATGTCGAGTTCATCGATTACGCCCGTACCCGTAACGCCGCCCGCGCAGTCAACAGCATCGAGTCCATCAAGTGGAGCCACTGGAGCAACTGGGATGGCAGTTTCCCCCCGCCCTCCATGATGCCCAACCCCAACCCGCTCTATGACGCGCTGCTGGCCACCTCGGAAACCACGGCCAGCGCCGCGCTCGAGGCCCTGGCAGGCAGCAGCAACGCCAACCTCGCCAGTGCCACACTGGCGGCCAGCAGCCAAGTAGGCACGTCTATGCTGTCAGCTATGCGCCAGATGAACAGCAGTTCAAGCTTGCTGGTCGGGCTTGATTCGGCGCAAACACCTGAGCTGGCCGTAACTGGCATCCCCAGCAGTGCGCGCAACTTGAATGATCCAAACGCACAAGGCCGTGTGTGGCTGCAAGGTCTCGGCAGCTACGGCAAGCTTGAGGGCCAGCACGGTAACGAGTCTTCACAGCAGCGTACACAAGGCAGCCTGCTGGGTATTGACTGGTCCTTATCGCCTCTCTGGCGCCTGGGTGTACTGGGCGGCTATTCGAAGACCGATATGGACAGCCACAACGTCGATAATTCATTACGCAGCTGGCACGCGGGGGCATATGCCGTACGCCAGGATGGCCCATTGGCGTTGCGCCTGGGGGCTGCGTACAGCCAACACAGGGGTAACAACAAGCGCACAGTAGAGTTCGCAGGTTTCAGCGAGCGACCCAAGGGTGATTACGACGCCGATAGCCAGCAAGCCTTTGCCGAACTGGGTTACATGCTGGGTAACGGCCGATTGAATATCGAACCCTTCGCCAACCTCGGCTATCAGCGCTATCACCGCGACAACTTTAGCGAGAAAGGCGGCGATGCTTCACTCGAGGTGGATGCGCAAACCCAGGACAATGTCAGCAGTAGCTTCGGGGTGCGCCTGGCTCATCTGAGCCAACTGGACAATGGCATCAGCCTGACCCCGCAGGCCAGCTTTGGCTGGCGGCACCTCTATGGCAATGTCGACAGCAAGACTCGGCAGGCTTTTTTGATCGGCGGCGACGCCTTCAATGTTGAAGGCAGCGCGCTGGACCGCGACAGCTTGATGGTTGAAGTGGGGTTGGCGGTGGGTTTGTCTGCGCAGCAGAACCTGAGTGTCGGTTACAACGGCGAGCTGGGTAGCAATAGCCGCAATCATGCGGTGGTCGGCCAGTGGCAGATGAGTTTCTAAAGCAATCGAATGCACGCTGGCGTGAAGCCGGGCATCAACCATGATGCCCGTTCGGGTCAGGCTCGGCTCAGGTATTTTTCGATATTGCCCATTTGTTCGTCCCAGCCACGGGAGTTCATCTTGAAGGCTTTCTGACGCCGCGCTTCGGGTATCTTGTCAAAACCGGACTCAACGACCCGCAAGAGAATGCCTGGAGCCCGATCTTCAATCGTGAACTCCACCAGCGTCGGCGGTTCCTTGTCGTAGTCGACGCCCTCTTCCACTGCGAAAGGATGCCACCAGAAAGAAAACAGCGTTTGGGGCAGGATGCGTCCGATCCTGGCCTTCCACACGACATGTTCGTAACCTTTGTAGGTAATGGGTGCTTCGATGGTTTCTCCGGCCACAAAGGTTTTACCTTTAAGCGCGATACCGAACCAGTTACCAAATTGCTCGGCCTGCGTGAGTGCCTCCCAGATCTGTTTACGTGGTGCGTTGAGCAGCACTTTGCGTTCGATGCGATCTAATACGTGCATAAGTCACCTCCTTCAACTGAACACTAGGCGACATCAACCAATGCGCAACCTTGCGTTGTGCGCGATGATGATGACCCCCTCCTTGCCTGGCCATAGGTTATGACTGACCCACTGAATGGAAGTTGCTTGTGCAAAGGCGTGCGCTACCAAGTGGACAGCCTGGACATGCCCATCAGCCACTGCCACTGCGAAAGCTGCCGCAAGGCACACGCGGCCGCGTTTGTTGCCACGGCCGGGGTGATGCGTGAGCATTTTCGCTGGACGCAGGGTGAGGAACTGCTGTCGTCCTTTGAATCTTCGCCGGGCAAATTCAGACATTTCTGCTCGCGCTGCGGCTCACATCTGATCGCTGAACGTGGGCATCAGCCCCACGTGATTGTGCGGGTGGCGACGCTGGATGAGGATCCGGGCGTCAGGCCCACCTCGCATATCTGGACGGCCCATGAAGTGCCCTGGCTGGCCTATGACGGCGTAGCGCGCTGGGACGAGTGGAGGGTTTGAGTCAAACCCGTGGATCACCCGGTGCCTTGGCCGGCGCCGCATATTGCGGCTTGAGGTGGCCTTCCTGGTCGAGCAGCCAGGCATCCATGATCTGTCGCACCACAGGCCCGGCTACACGGCCGCCGGCCTCACCGTTTTCTATCATGACTGAAATCACGATTTTCGGATGTTCGGCCGGGGCAAAGCCGACGAACAAAGCGTTATCACGATGCCGCTCCAAGGTCTTGTTGCGGTTGTAGCGCTCACCCTGTTTGATCGCCACCACCTGGGCGGTACCACTCTTGCCGGCGATACGGTATTGGGCGCCTTGCGCTGCCGCTCGGGCGATACCGCGGGGATCGTGCATCACCAATTGCATGCCGTGGTTGACCTGCTCCCAGTCACGTGGGTCTTTGAGCACAACGTTGGGCATCGGGTGTTCATCTACCGGAGCCACACCGTTGATGGTCTTGGCCAGGTGCGGCCGGTTCCATACACCTTTGTTGGCGATCAATGCTGTGGCCTGGGCCAATTGCAGCGGTGTCACTTGCATATAACCTTGGCCAATGCCGAGGATCACGGTTTCGCCGGGGAACCACGGCTGGCGACGGGTCGCACGCTTCCAGGCTTGGGATGGCATCAGGCCGGCAGATTCTTCGAACATATCCAGGGACACTTTCTGGCCCAGGCCGAATTCGGCCAGATAGTCGTGCAGGCGGTCGATCCCGAGCTTATGGGCCAGGTCGTAGAAGTAAGTGTCGTTGGAACGCATGATGGCCGCGTCCATGTCCACCCAGCCGTCACCGCTGTGGTTCCAGTTGCGGTATTTGTGGTCAAAGTCTGGCAACTGATAATAACCTGGGTCGAAGACTCGGGTTTGTGGGGTAACAACCCCACTGTCGAGACCGGCGATGGCCACTTCCGGCTTGATGGTTGAGCCTGGCGCATAGAGACCGCGTAGCACGCGGTTGAACAGCGGCCGGTCAATGGAGTCGTGCAGCGCGGCGTACTCCTTGAAGCTGATGCCGGTGACGAACAGGTTCGGATCGAAACTCGGTTTGCTGACCATCGCCAGTACTTCACCGGTTTGCGGGTCCAGGGCGACTACCGAACCACGACGGTCGCCCAAGGCCTCTTCGGCGGCTTCCTGTAGCTTGACGTCGAGGCTCAGTACGATGTTTTTGCCAGGGATCGGATCGGTGTGCTTGAGCACGCGCAGCACACGACCCTGTGCGTTGGTCTCCACCTCTTCATAACCGACATGGCCATGCAGTTCTGACTCGTAAAAGCGCTCGATTCCGGTTTTGCCGATGGATTGGGTACCGCGGTACTCCACCGAATCAAGGGTCTTGGACTCTTTTTCGTTGATGCGACCGACGTAGCCGATAGAGTGGGCAAAGTGCGCGCCCAGAGGGTAATGGCGAACAAATTGTGGCTCGACGTCCACCCCAGGTAGGCGGAACTCGTTGACGGCCAAAACGGCGATCTGCTCTTCGGTCAACTCGTAGAACAACGTGACGGGAACAAACGGGTGACGGGCCTGCTTGAGCGCCTTATCAAACACCGCCCGGTCTTCGGCAGGCAGGTGCAACAGATTGACGATTTCGTCCAGTTCACCCTTGAGGTCGGCTGTGCGCTCACGGGTGATGGTCAGGTTGTAACTCGGCCGGTTGTCGGCCAGGACTACGCCATTACGGTCATAGATCAAGCCCCGAGTCGGTGTGATGGGCAAGACGTGGACCCGGTTGTTTTCGGAAATTGTGGAGTGGTAGTCGTACTGCACCACCTGCAGGAAATACATGCGCCCTACCAGCGCACACGTGATCCCAATCACCAACAACGCGCAGGCGAGCAAGCGCTTGTTGACCAGGCGGTTTTCTTTTTCGTGATCTTTGATAGGTATCGGTTCAGGCATTTCTACAGCATCTCGTTGGAAAAGGTCGACGCCGCATCCTGCGGATAAAGATCAATCCTTGTGAAAATGTGCTGCACCATAGCAAAAATGCAGAAACACTTTGTATCGAATTCCCTCAACGGCAGCTTATTTAATGTTACTGGAAGCGCTGGAA
>NZ_LYSO01000074.1:0-30599 GCF_001728935.1 Pseudomonas sp. AP42 | reverse complement strand
CGGCGGCCCACGGATTCAAGCCTGTGTTCGGGCACACCGAGCCTAAGCGAGGTGCCGAGTGGTGGGGCACGAGCGTTTTGCTTACTTTTGCGCTTTTCAAAAGTGAGCCGCTGTCAGAGCGGAACCCTAGGTGGCCGTTACCGCAGGAATGGATATGTACTCGGTATAGCTGTGTCGCCTGTCAGGCCGCCTTCGCGAGCAAGCCCGCACAGTTGGATCGTTGGGGTGCCTGGGAGATAGGCGTCGACTGGCTGGCCGCCATCGCAGGCAAGCCAGCTCCCACAGGGAATTTTGCGTCGTTTGACCAACGCCGAAAACAACAACGCCCCGTCGAGACGGGGCGTTGTGTGTTCAGGCGCCGATTACTTCTTGGCGGCTGGTGCAGCAGGCGCGTCAGCCGCTTCTGCCTTGGCTGGGTCCTTGATGGCCAGCAGCTCCAGGTCAAATACCAGCACGGAGTTGGCCGGGATCGCCGGGCTCGGGCTCTGGGCGCCGTAGGCCAGGTCGGACGGGATGTACAGCTCGACCTTCTCGCCAACGTGCATCAGTTGCAGGCCTTCGACCCAACCCGGGATCACGCCGCTGACCGGCAGGTCGATCGGGCTACCGCGATCTACGGAGCTGTCAAAGGTAGTACCGTTGGTGAGCTTGCCGGTGTAGTGAACAGTCACCACGTCGGTTGGCTTAGGCTGGGCGCCGTCAGCCTTCTTCACGATCTTGTACTGCAGGCCGGAAGCGGTGGTGACGACACCGTCTTTCTTGGCGTTGTCTTCGAGGAATTTCTTGCCAGCGGCTGCCGACTCTTCGCTCATTTTGGTCATACGTTCTTCAGCACGCTTTTGCAGTGCGGCAAACGCCTCAACCAGCTCATCGTCCTTGAGCTTCTGCTCTTTCTTGCCGACGGCATCTTCGATGCCCTGGGCAACAGCTTTGGAGTCCAGGTCGTCCATGCCTTCTTGGGCAAGGCTCTTGCCCATGTTCAGGCCGATGCCGTAGGAAGCTTTTTGCGCCGGGGTTTTCAGCTCTACGCTGGTCTGCGAATCACAACCCGCAAGTACCAGGCTAACCAGGGCCACCGCCGCCGCCAACCGATGCTGTTTCATGCTATTTCCTTGTTCATGCGCCATAAGGGCATTCGAATAAAGTCGCGAGCTTATCAGGCGGCCACGACCAATGGCTACCGGCATGTGAGCAGGAAACTTCTGATAAGTTCACGTGTTTAAAAGCATTTCCATTTATCATGGGGCCCCGCGACGGATCGCGGGACCGCCTGATAGCGGGCCAATTGCTACTTGCCGCACCTGTAGCGCAGTGGCATAACAACGCGACAATTCGACAAGGATAGTTATCTTGCGCATTTTTTCCCGTGTTTTACTCCTGATACTGATCGCACTGGGCCTGATTCTGGCCGTGGTGCTCTACTACACCCTCAATCCCAAACTGCCGGATTATGTGCCCGTAAAGCAGGTGCACTACCAGGAGCAATGGAGTGCCGCCGACCGCCAGACCTACTACTTCACGCCCCAGGGCACCCAAGTAAAAGGCCTGCACTACGACTGGTTCACCGCCCTGGAGCTGCCGTTCTCCGAGCAACGCTTTGCCGCGCCGGAATACCTGGCGCGCTTCGGCTTCCTGGTCGACCCCAAGCAGACGGCCACCGCGCAAAACCCTGGCAACCTGCCGGTAGGGTTCGCCCGGCACCAGAACGCCGACAGCAAGGCTCAGTACCTGGATATCACCTGTGCGGCATGCCACACCGGCGAATTGCACTTCAAGGGCCAGGCCCTGCGCATCGACGGCGGCTCGGCGCAGCACGTGCTGCCCTCCAGCGTTCCCACGTTGCGCGGCGGCAGTTTCGGCCAGGCCCTGGTCGCCAGCCTGGCCGCTACCTATTACAACCCATGGAAGTTCGAGCGCTTTGCCCACAAGGTGCTGGGGGATCAGTACGATGCCCAGCGCGATCAACTGCGCAAAGACTTCAAGCAATCGCTGAACCAGTTCCTCAAAGTCGCCTGGAATGACACCCATCGCGGCCTTTACCCCACCGAAGAAGGCCCGGGCCGTACTGACGCCTTTGGGCGCATCGCCAACGCCAGTTTTGGCGACGCTATTTCCCCAGACAATTATCGCGTCGCCAATGCGCCGGTGGACTACCCGCAGCTGTGGGACATCTGGACCTTCGACTGGGTGCAGTGGAATGGCTCGGCCCAGCAGCCCATGGCGCGCAATATCGGCGAAGCCCTTGGCGTAGGCGCAACCCTGGCGTTCTTCGACGCTGCCGGGCAACCGCTCAAGGGCGATGCCCGCTACCCCTCCAGCGTACGGGTGCGCGACCTGCACCTGATCGAAGAGACCCTGCAACGGCTCAAGCCGCCGACCTGGCCGCAAGACTTGTTCGGCGCCATCGACAAACCCCTCGCCGCCCAGGGCCGCGCACTCTTTGCCGAGAACTGCGCCGGCTGCCACCTGCCCACCGTTACCCAAGAAAACGGCCGCCCGGTGCAGCAGTTGAAAATGCTGCCGGTGGACTACATCGGCACCGACCCCGGCACAGCCAACAACATTGCCGACCAACGCTATGACCTCAGTGCCCTGCAATGGGACCCGGCCGAACTGGCCCAACTCAATGTCGAACTGCACCCCACCCCTACCGCGCCGCTGGACCTGAAAAAAATGTCGGTAGCCCAGGGCCTGGCCTATGTCACCGCCTTCGTCGAAGAGCATGCCTACCGTGCGGCCGGCGTCACCCCGGCCGAGCGCCCGGGCCTGGACGGGTTCGGCCTGCCCATCGGCGTGCGCGAGTTGCGTGCCTACAAGGCGCGACCGCTGGCCGGCGTATGGGCCACCCCGCCGTTCCTGCACAACGGTTCGGTGCCGACGATCTACCAACTGCTCTCGCCCCAGGACGAACGCAGCACCACCTTCTATAAAGGCACCTTCAACTACGACCCGCGCCACCTGGGGTTTGAGACCACCGCCTTCAAGAACGCCTTCCTGTTCGATACCAAAATCACCGGCAACCACAACAGCGGCCACGAATTCCGTGCCGGCGAGCGCGGCAATGGCGTGATCGGCCGTGGCCTGCTGCCGCAGGAACGCTGGGCGCTGCTCGAATACCTCAAAGTGCTGGGCGGCCCGCTGGAGCAACAACTGCCATGATTATCCGATCGCAAAACAAGGACCGCTCCATGCTTGCTCGTCTCTGGCTGCGCCTTGGCGCCTTTGTGGGTAAAACCCTGTTGTGGCTGCTGGGCCTGGGCCTGCTGGGGTGGGTGTTGGCCATGGCGTGGTTCGCCTGGCAGCACAGGGGCCCGGTGTCGGTGAAAGAACAGATCCCGCCGGGTGAAGCGGCGATGACCCAAGGCATCATCCAGACCGCCGTGCGCATCGTTGACCAGCATCGCGAAGGCACTCGCTACCTGCGTGATGCCCATGCCAAGGCCCATGGATGCGTGAAAGCCGAGGTCAGCGTCCTGGCGGATCTCGACCCGGCCTTGCGCCAGGGTGTGTTCGCCGAGCCGGGCAAGACCTGGCAGGCGACGATGCGCCTGTCCAACGGCAACGCCTACCCGCAATTCGACAGCATCCGCGATGCCCGCGGCATGGCGATCAAGCTGCTGGATGTGCCGGGCAAGCAACTGATGGCCGACCAGCAAGCGCGCACCGAGCAGGATTTCGTGATGTTCAGCCATCCGAACTTCTTTGTCAGCGATGTTGCGGAATACGCGCAGAACATCGGTGCGCAAGCGGATGGCAAGAAGGTCCTGGCGTTCTTTCCCAAGCTCGACCCGCGCAGCTGGCAAGTGCGTCACCTGTTTATCGCCCTGGCAACCCTGGCGCCCGCCCCGGCCAGCCCGACGCAGACGACTTACTTTTCAGTGTCGCCTTATAAGTTTGGCGCGGCCAACGCCAAGTTTCGCGTCGCGCCCGACCCGCAAAGCTGCCCGGATTATGTGCTGCCCAAACAGAACCAGGACCTGCCCAACTTCCTGCGCAGCGCGCTCAACCAGCAACTGTCCACCGACCGTGTAGATGCGTGTTTTGTGCTGCAGATCCAGCGGCAAAACCCACAGGCGTTCATGCCCATCGAAGACACCAGCATCGAATGGAAGGAAAGCGACGCGCCGTATGAAACCGTGGCCAAGGTGAGAATTCCCGCCCAGGACTTTGACACGCCGGCGCAGAACCTGGCGTGCGATAACCAGTCGTTCAACCCCTGGTTCGGGCTGGAAGCCCACCGCCCTATCGGCGGCATCAATCGGCTGCGCAAAGCGGTGTACGAAGCCGTCAGCGACTACCGCCACAGCCGCAACGCACCGTAAGGTGCGTTAAATTGCAGGCGAAAAAAAACCCGCTCAATGAGCGGGTTTCTTGTGGCTACCTGGCGTTCAGTGTTCCAGGTGACCGAATATGGCGCAGCGGACGGGACTCGAACCCGCGACCCCCGGCGTGACAGGCCGGTATTCTAACCGACTGAACTACCGCTGCGCGTAACACTTGAAGCGAATGGTGGGTGATGACGGGATCGAACCGCCGACATTCTGCTTGTAAGGCAGACGCTCTCCCAGCTGAGCTAATCACCCTTCGTTTCGGTGTGGGCGCATCATACACCAAAAAATCGTAATGTCTTGATTTAAATGCAATTTATTTAAAAAAAGTTTAGCGCACGATTTTTTGCCATATTTCGGACAGAAAAAAGCCCGCTCGATGAGCGGGCTTTCTGTGGTTACCTAGCGTTCAGCGTTCCAGGTAACCGAATATGGCGCAGCGGACGGGACTCGAACCCGCGACCCCCGGCGTGACAGGCCGGTATTCTAACCGACTGAACTACCGCTGCGCGTAACACATGAAGCGAATGGTGGGTGATGACGGGATCGAACCGCCGACATTCTGCTTGTAAGGCAGACGCTCTCCCAGCTGAGCTAATCACCCTTCGTTTCGGTGTGGCGCGCATTCTACGGAGCGACCTTAAGTCTGGCAAGCACTTTCTTAAATCTTTTTTTTCAGCCCTTCCAATGGCTTAGGCAGGGTTGGCCTGCGGCGTGATCAAGAGAATAATGCCCCCCTTTGTATAGAGGAGAGACTCACCCCATGTGGTTCAAGAACCTGCTTATCTATCGCCTGACCCAAGATCTGCCTGTTGATGCCGAGGCGTTGGAAGCGGCCATGGCCACCAAGCTGGCGCGCCCTTGTGCAAGCCAGGAGTTGACCACTTACGGTTTCGTCGCGCCTTTCGGTAAAGGTGAAGATGCTCCCCTGGTTCACGTCAGCGGCGATTTCCTGCTGATCGCCGCCCGCAAGGAAGAACGCATCCTGCCGGGTAGCGTGGTGCGTGATGCACTTAAAGAGAAAGTCGAAGAGATCGAAGCCGAGCAGATGCGCAAGGTCTATAAGAAGGAGCGCGACCAGATCAAGGATGAAATCATCCAGGCCTTCCTGCCTCGCGCCTTTATCCGTCGCTCGTCGACCTTCGCTGCGATCGCGCCGAAACAGGGCCTGATCCTGGTCAACTCGGCCAGCCCCAAGCGCGCCGAAGACCTGCTGTCGACCCTGCGCGAAGTGATCGGCACCCTGCCCGTGCGCCCGCTGACGGTAAAAACCGCCCCGACTGCGATCATGACCGACTGGGTCACCACCCAGAAACCGGCCGACGACTTCTTCGTCCTCGACGAATGCGAACTGCGCGACACCCACGAAGACGGCGGCATCGTGCGTTGCAAGCGCCAGGACCTGACCAGCGAAGAGATCCAACTGCACCTGACCACCGGCAAGGTCGTGACCCAACTGTCCCTGGCGTGGCAGGACAAGTTGTCCTTCATGCTCGACGACAAGATGACCGTCAAGCGCCTGAAATTCGAAGACCTGCTGCAAGACCAGGCGGAACAGGACGGTGGTGATGAAGCCCTGGGCCAACTGGATGCCAGCTTTACCTTGATGATGCTGACCTTCGGCGATTTCCTGCCGGCGTTGGTGGAGGCACTGGGCGGCGAAGAAACACCGCAGGGCATCTAAACAACACCGATCCACTGTGGGCACGGTCAGTGTGGGAGCTGGCTTGCCTGCGATGGCGGAGTGTCAGCCAGAGTAGTGCCGACTGATACACCGCTATCGCAGGCAAGCCAGCTCCCACATTGGATTGCATCGCCCTATCCAACACTCTAATAACAAGGACACCCCCATGCGCGCACTCGCCGCCTTGAGCCGCTTCGTCGGCAACACCTTCGCCTACTGGGTGTTGATCTTCGCCGTCGTCGCCTTTCTCCAACCCAGCTGGTTCATCGGCCTGAAAAGCGCCATCGTCCCACTGCTGGGCCTGGTGATGTTCGGCATGGGGTTGACCTTGAAACTGGAAGACTTCGCCGAAGTCGCTCGCCACCCGTGGCGCGTGGCCTTGGGCGTGGTCGCGCATTTCGTGATCATGCCGGGCGTGGCATGGTTGCTGTGCCAAGCGTTCCATTTGCCAGCGGAAATAGCCGTTGGCGTGATCCTGGTCGGCTGTTGCCCAAGTGGCACGTCGTCCAACGTGATGACCTGGCTGGCCCGGGGTGACCTGGCGTTATCGGTGGCGATTGCCGCGGTCACCACCCTCCTCGCGCCGCTGCTCACACCGGCATTGATCTGGCTGCTGGCCTCGGCCTGGCTGCCGGTGTCGTTCATGGAGCTGTTCTGGTCGATCCTGCAAGTGGTGCTGCTGCCCATCGTACTGGGCGTGGTCGCGCAGCGCTTGCTCGGTGATCGGGTAAGGCATGCGGTGGACGTGCTGCCACTGGTGTCGGTGGTCAGCATTGTGATCATCGTAGCGGCCGTGGTTGCCGCAAGCCAAGGCAAGATTGCCGAGTCGGGCCTGCTGATCATGGCCGTGGTGATGTTGCACAACAGCTTCGGTTACCTGTTGGGCTACTTCACCGGGCGCCTGTTCAAGTTACCGCTGGCGCAACGCAAGTCGCTGGCCCTGGAAGTGGGCATGCAGAACTCCGGGCTGGGCGCCGCCTTGGCCAGTGCCCACTTTTCGCCGCTGGCGGCAGTGCCCAGTGCGCTCTTCAGCGTCTGGCACAATATTTCCGGGGCGTTGCTGTCGACCTATTTCCGCCGCATGAGCGAAAAGGAAGACCGTCGCGCGCTGGAAACCACGCCGTAACTTGATCGCGCGGTCCAATTTCGGCACTCTACCGAACTTCGCGGGGACGACCTCGCGACGCTATCAAGCGCTTACCCGGGGACGACCCCACTTTGATAGAAGCGAGGTCATCATGTCCTGGATCATTCTGTTTTTTGCCGGGTTGTTTGAAGTGGGCTGGGCCGTCGGCCTGAAGTACACCGACGGGTTCAGCAAGCCACTGCCCACCGCCCTGACCATTGCCGCCATGGCCGTCAGCCTTGGGCTATTGGGGCTGGCCATGAAGGAACTGCCGCTGGGCACCGCCTATGCCATCTGGACCGGCGTCGGTGCCGTGGGCACGGTGATTGCCGGGATTATCCTGTTTGGAGAATCCATGGCGCTGTTTCGATTGGCCAGTGTGGCGTTGATTATTTGCGGGCTGATTGGCCTCAAAATCTCGACTTAAGCCACTACCGCTATCGCAGGCAAGCCAGCTCCCACATTTGACTGCATTCACAATTCAAAAGGTGGGAGCTGGCTTGCCTGCGATGAAGTCCCGACAAACAACCACAAACTACCTGACACTCCCCCGCAAACCACCCACCACAGCCTGCAACTGCTCAGGCGTCGCCGCCTCCACAGCCACCGGCTCACCCGCCACCAACACCACCCGCGACCAGATCCGATGGAAAAAGCCCTTGTTAGGATCGCGGCTGAAGAAACTCCCCCACAACCCCTGCAACGCCATCGGGATCACCGGCACCGGCGTCTCCTCCAGGATGCGCGTCACCCCACCGCGAAACTCATTCATCTCGCCATCGGCGGTCAGCTTGCCTTCCGGGAAGATGCACACCAACTCGCCATCCTTGAGGTACTGGGCAATCCGCGCGAACGCCTGTTCGTAGATCTGAATGTCTTCATGGCGCCCGGCAATCGGAATCGCCCCGGCGGTGCGGAAGATAAAGTTGAGCACCGGCAAGCGGTAGATCTTGTAGTACATGACAAAGCGAATCGGCCGACGTACTGCACCGCCGATCAACAGCGCATCGACAAACGACACATGGTTGCACACCAGCAACGCCGCGCCTTCATCCGGGATGGCTTGCAGGTTGCGATGCTCCACGCGGTACATGGAATGGCTGAGCAGCCAGATCATGAAGCGCATGGTGAATTCGGGGACGATTTTAAAGATGTAAGTGTTAACCGCGATGTTGAGCAGCGACACCACCAGGAACAACTCGGGGATCGACAGCTTGGCCACGCTCAACAGCAGGATGGAGACGATGGCCGAGACCACCATGAACAGTGCATTGAGAATGTTGTTGGCCGCGATCACCCTAGCTCGTTCGTTCTCGGCGGTGCGCGACTGGATCAGCGCATACAGCGGCACGATGTAAAAGCCGCCGAACACACCCAGGCCGAGGATATCGAACAGCACCCACCATGCCTGGCCGTAGCCGAGCACCGCGAGCCAATCGTTGGCTTGCACGTTCTGCGGGAAGCCGCCGGAGTGCCACCACAGCAGCAGGCCGAACACAGTCAGGCCAAACGAGCCAAACGGCACCAGGCCGATTTCCACCTTACGCCCGGAGAGTTTTTCGCACAGCATCGAGCCCAGGGCGATGCCCACCGAGAACACCGTGAGGATCAAGGTCACCACGGTTTCGTCGCCGTACAACCATTCCTTGGCATAGGCCGGGATTTGCGTGAGGTAGATCGCGCCGACAAACCAGAACCATGAGTTGCCGACAATCGAGCGCGACACAGCAGGCGTCTGCCCCAGGCCCATGCGCAACGTTGCCCAGGACTGCGTGAAGATATTCCAGTCCAGGCGCAGTTGAGGTGTCGACGCCGCCGCGCGCGGGATGCTGCGGCTGGCCAGGTAGCCCAGCACCGCCACGGCCACAATCGCCACCGCCACCACCGGCGCGTAATGGGTGGAAGACATCATGATCCCGGCGCCGATGGTGCCGGCCAGAATCGCCAGGAACGTGCCCATCTCTACCAGGCCGTTACCACCGACCAACTCATCGTCGTGCAATGCCTGAGGCATGATCGAGTACTTCACCGGGCCGAACAGTGCCGAGTGCGTGCCCATGGCAAACAGCGCCAGCAGCATCAGTTCAAGATGATTGGTCAAAAAACCCGTCGCGCCCACGGCCATGATCACGATCTCGCCGATCTTGATCGCGCGGATCAACGCGTCCTTGTTGAATTTCTCGCCAAACTGCCCGGCCAACGCCGAGAACAGGAAGAACGGCAGGATAAACAACAAGGCGCACAGGTTGACCCAGATGGAGCGGTCGCCCTCGATGGTGAGCTTGTAAAGGATGGCCAGGATCAGCGATTGCTTGAAGATGTTGTCGTTGAACGCGCCCAGCAATTGAGTGATGAAAAACGGCAAGAAGCGCCGCGTGCGCAGCAAGGTAAATTGGGAAGGATGGCTCATCGTCGTCCGTGTTCCTGCGTGGCCTTATTTATCAGGCCACGACTTTACCTAATCCTGCTTACTTATTCGCTAGCCCGGCAATACAAGGCGAAACAAAAAGCTCGCCTTTATAAGCGCCCTGCACGGTGCGCTTGGCCACGATCAACCACATCAGCGCCAGCGCAACCACCAGCACGCTGCCAAACACACTGAAAAACTCCAGCTGCAACAGGCTCGCCAATTTCAGCGTGGCCAGGGCGTACACCCCCAATGGGAAAGTGAAACCCCACCAGCCCAGGTTGAACGGGATACCGGCGCGCAGGTAACGCAGGGTGATCAACACCGCAATCAACATCCACCACAAGCCAAACCCCCACAGGGTGATGCCCGCAATCAGGCCAAGGCCGTGAGCCATTTCACCGACACTGGCCAGGCCATTGGCGGCGAAGATCGCAGGGGCGTCCGTACCCAGCAATAACATGCCCAGGGCACCGGTGCCGATAGGGCCCAGGGCCAACCAGCTCGACGCTGCCATATTGGCGTGAGGCAACTTATGCAAGGCCATGCGCAGCATCAGGATGGTCAGGATGCTGAACGCCACCGGCAGGGAAAACGCCCACAGCACGTAGCTGGTCACCAGCATCACCAGCTGCGAATGGGCATCGGCCAAATGCGGCGCGAGCAAGCCGCCGCTGGCCGCCGCCACTTCGGCCGCCACCACGGGCAACAGCCAGACGGCGGTCATCTGGTCGATGCTGTGCTCCTGGCGGGTAAACATCATGAACGGGATCAGCACACCACAGGCCAGGGACATGGCCACGTCCAACCACCACAGGGCTTCGGCCAGCGGGATGACATCACTGCCCCAGCGCGGCAGACCGAACAGCAGCAAGCCATTAAGAATGGTCGCCAGCCCCATGGGGATAGTGCCGAAAAACATCGAGACGGTGGAGTGCCCGAAGATGCGTTGCGCCTCGTGGAAAAACATCACCCAGCGGGCGGCATAGAGCACGCTGAACAGCACAAACAGGCCGATGGTGAACAGCCACAGGCCCTCGGCGATAACGTGCAAACCTGGCAAGTTGACTGGCAACTGAGCCAAGGCCAGCGCCAGCACACCGGTGCCCATGGTCGCGGCGAACCAGTTCGGGGTGAACTGGCGAATCACTTCCCGGGGACGGGTCAGGTGACTGAAGGGTTTGTAGCGGTGAGTGGTCGAGCAGGTCATGGGTTAATCCTCTTCCTCATTTGAGGTTGAAGCCATGATAGAACCTGATCGAATATCTATATAACGGGTAATATCTCTAACTGTTATCTACTTTACCTATATCAATCACAATCATGCCCTCGCCCTTGTCTGCGCCGAGTCCCGCATCAACAAACCAACAAGCGCGGCGAGAGACAACAAGATAAGCACCGCACCGTAGCCGTCCGTGGTCGAGATCAAGCCAAACACACGGCTCAGGTTACCCGCCAATAACGCCGGTATGCAGAACGCCAGGTAGCTCAATACATAGAACGCCGACATCAGGCCCGCCCGCTCATGGGGCAACGCCAGGCCCACGATACTGCGCACACTGCCCATGAAGCCGCCGCCGAAGCCCAGGCCTGCGATCACACTGGCGACAAAGAACAGCCACAGGCTGGCAGTGTTTACGGCAACCAGCAGCAGCCCCACGCCCACGGCCAGCAGTGCAGCCGACAAGCGCATCACCCTGTCAGCCGCATGATTGCGCAGGCTGTAGATCATCACCGCGCCGCTCAAGGTCACCACCGCCACCAGCCCGCCGCCGATCAAGTGCGAGGTCGACCCGGTGGCGACACGCACCAACGACGGCGCCAACGAGGAAAAGAACCCACCCAGCGCCCATACGGCCACATTCAATGGCATCGCCAGCCACAACGCGCGGCGCGCTTGCGGCGGCACATGCAGGGTTGGCGCCAGCGACTTCAAGGCGCCCGGTATGCGGCTGACCGTTTCAGGCAGGCGCCACACATACAGCGCCTGCAACACCATCAAGCCCAGCAGGGTGTAATAGATCATTTGGGTCGGCCAGGGCGCGAACTCCACCAGCAGCCCACTGCCCAGGCCACCACTGGCCATGCCGAGCATCGGTGCAAGGCTGTTGAGCATCGGGCCGCGCACGCGATCGGTGTCAAGCAGCGTCGCACCCAATACCGCGGTCGCCGTGCCGGTCGCAAAACCCTGCAAGGCGCGTGCGGCCAGCAGGCAGGCGGTGCTGTCAGCAACGATAAACAGCAGCATCGCCACGATATTGAGCAGCAGCGCGGCGAAGATCACTGGCTTGCGCCCCAGGTAATCCGAAAGCGAGCCCACGGTGAGCAGCGCCGCCAGCAGGCTCACGGCATACACGCCGAAGATGGCCGTGAGCATGGCCGCCGAAAAATGCAGGTGGTCTTGATACACCTGGTACAACGGCGTCGGCGCGCTGGAGGCAGCAAGAAAGGTCAGCACGGTGATCACCAGAAACGCCAGGCTGGACCGTTGAGAGATGACGCTGGACATGGGCACGCTCCGCTAAAGCTAATATTTTGCTTTTGTGGAGTGTGCTACTCGCTGGCGCTTAAAGCAAATTCTTTGTGTTAAGGTCTTGCCCATGGTGATCAAAGAAGGCCTCCGCCCGGGGGGCCGTAGTGCCCGGGTACAAGAATCCGTCCACAGGGCGGTGCGCGAACTGCTGGAAACCCATGAGCGGTCCAGCGTCACCGTGCCGATGATTGCGGCATGTGCAGGCGTCACACCGTCGACCATTTATCGGCGCTGGGGCGATCTGTCAGTACTGCTCGCCGACGTCGCCCTGGCCCGTATGCGCCCCGATACCGAACCGGCCAACACCGGCAGCCTGCGTGGCGACCTGCAAGCCTGGGCCGAGCAATACCTGGATGAGATGAGTTCGGACGTAGGCCGCAACATGATGCGCGACGTTCAAAGCAGCCCCACGCCTGGGTATTGCGTGAGCATCCTGAGTGGGCAGTTGCAGGTGATCGTGGATCGCTATCCGCAGGAACAGCCGCCGAGCGTTAACCATCTGATCAACCTGCTCGCTGCGCCGACAGTGTTTCGTATTCTGTTTTCGGCCCAGCCGTTGGCGGTAGAAGAACTGCACGCCCTGATCGAACTGGCACTGAAGGCTTAAAGCCCTGCACATAGCAAATGTGGGAGCGGGCTTGCTCGCGAAGGCGTCGTGTCAGTCAATGCATCAGCAACTGATCTACCGCACTCGCGAGCAAGCCCGCTCCCACATTTTTTTCGCGTGCTGTCAGCGGCTAGGTGCGCATCCCACGCCCACTCACCAGCAACCGCGCACAACCGATATACAAGACGATGGTGGCCACGATCATAAAGGTGATCGCCACGCTGATCTTGATATCCGACACGCCCAGAATGCCGTAGCGGAAGGCGTTGACCATGTGCAGCACCGGGTTGGCCAGAGACACTGTCTGCCAGAACGGCGGCAGCAAGGTGATGGAGTAAAACACCCCGCCCAGGTAGGTCAGCGGCGTCAGCACGAAGGTCGGGATAATGGAAATATCATCGAAGTTGCGGGCGAACACGGCGTTGATAAAGCCCAGCAGCGAAAAAATCGTCGCCGTCAGCACTACCACCAGAATGGTGACCCCAAGGTGATGCACCTGCAGATGGGTGAAGAACAGTGACAGCAGCGTCACGATCACCCCCACCATCAGGCCACGCAACACCCCGCCCAAGGTGTAGCCGATCAGGATGGTGTGCGGTGACACCGGCGAGACCATCAGTTCTTCGATAGAGCGCTGGAACTTGCTGCCAAAGAAACTCGATACCACGTTGCCGTAGGAGTTGGTGATCACCGACATCATGATCAGGCCCGGCACGATGTACTCCATGTAGGTGAAACCACCCATGTCGCCGATTTGCCGGCCGATCAGGTTACCGAAGATCACAAAGTACAGGACCATGGTGATCGCCGGCGGCAGCAGGGTCTGCGGCCAGATCCGGGTAAAGCGCTTCACTTCGCGATAGACAATGGTTTGCAGCGCGACGAGGTTGGGTTGCAGTTCAGAACTCATACCGCCACCTTCGCCAGATTTTTCTCCACCAGGGACACGAACAACTCCTCAAGGCGATTGGTTTTATTACGCAGGCTCAGCACTTCGATGTTCTGAGTCGCCAACTGGGTGAACAGCGCGGTGATGCCCATGGCCTTATCCACCTGGACTTCCAAGGTGTGGCTGTCCACCAGCCGGCTGGGGTAGCCGAGCAACTGCGGGGCCACCGACAGGTTGTTCTTCAGGTCGAGCAGGAAGGTCTCCACATGCAACTGGCCCAGCAGGTTGCGCATGCTGGTGTTCTCGACAATGGTGCCGTGGTCGATGATGCCGATGTTGCGGCACAACTGCTCAGCCTCCTCCAGGTAGTGGGTGGTGAGGATGATGGTGATGCCCTTCTCGTTCAGTTCGGTGAGGAAGGTCCACATCGAGCGGCGCAGTTCGATGTCCACGCCGGCGGTGGGTTCGTCAAGGATCAACAGGCGCGGCTCGTGCACTAGGGCGCGGGCGATCATCAGGCGGCGCTTCATGCCACCGGACAGCGAGCGCGAAGGCACGTCACGCTTGTCCCAAAGGCCCAGTTGGGTCAGGTACTGCTCGGCGCGTTCCTTGGCGACTTTCGCCGGAATGCCGTAGTAGCCAGCCTGGGTCACGACAATATCGAAGGTCTTTTCGAACTGGTTGAAATTGAATTCCTGGGGCACCACGCCGATGGAACGCTTGAGCGCCGCCGGGGATTTGTCCAGGTCATGCCCGAAGATATTCACCGTGCCGCTGGTCTTGTTGACCAGGGTGGAGAGAATGCCGATGGTGGTGGATTTGCCGGCACCGTTGGGGCCGAGCAAGGCGAAGAAGTCACCTTCGGCAACGTCCAGATCGATACCACTCAGGGCCTGGAAACCGTTGCCGTAGGTTTTGGTTAGCTGCCGGATGGACAGAGCGGAACTCATATGGAAGTACGCACCAAAGAAGGGAATAGAAAGAATAGATGAAGGCACACCGCAGGTAGTTCAACCTGTGATGCAGTGCGAGCATGGTGCGTGCCCATGCCGCACAAGTACAGTCACCCGTATTAATAGTGTGTATTAAGTCAACGCGGTCATCACCGCCTTGCGGTAGGCCGGGCGCTGCTGCAGGCGCTGGTACCAGGCCTCCAGATGGGGCATGGCAGGGCGTTCGATGGGCATCTCGAACCAGGCGTAGATGAAGCAGCCCAAGGGAATATCGCCCATGCCGAACGCCTGACCGGACAGATAGGGTTGCTCGGCGAGGGCTTGTTCGACGGTTTTGAGCGCGTCGATACAGGCTTGGCGCCCGGCATTGATGCTGTCCCAGTTTTGCTGGTCAGCCGGGGTGCGCACGATGCCCCAGAACACCGCTTTGAACGGATCGGCGAGCGTGGAAGTGGTCCAGTCCATCCACTTTTCGGCGTTGGCCCGGGCTTGCAAGTCGCTGGGGTAAAAGTCCGATGCCTGCTTGGCGCACAGGTAACGCACGATGGTGTTGGATTCCCACAGCACAAAGTCGCCATCTTCGATCACCGGCACCCGGCCATTGGGGTTCATGGCCCGGTATTGCGGGGTATCGACCACACCAAAAGCCCCGCCCGCATCAATTGCTTCATAGTCCAGGCCGAGTTCCTCAGCGCACCACAGTGCTTTCCTGACGTTTGATGAATTTTTACGACCCCAGATCTTCAGCATGACCGCGCCTTATCGTTGATGAACATGGCTTGATGAAGGCAGCAGCATACGCCGGTTCAGCCGCGGCTTAAATCGCCCTGCATATCACCAAGCAAGGTGGGCGCATCGTCGCCAAACAAGTGCGGGTAACACTGGCGGATATGCGCGAAGAAAAATGCTTCAGGCACATCAGCAAATTGCCCGTGGTCCACCACGTACTCCATCGAACGCTGGCCCTGGCGATTGAACGCGTGAAACACGCTGTCGTGCAGGCCATCGAATTCCAGCGGCGGCACGTCGAACACTTCGCACAGTTGCTGGTTGAACGCCGGCGTGGCCTTGACCCAGCGGCCGTTCAGGTAAAGCTCGGTATAACCGTGCATGGCGAACACGTCACTCTTGAGCAGGGCGAGCAGTCGCGGGGTGGACAGGTGGTTGCGCACGTCAGCCAGGCCAATGCGTGCGGGAATGCCGCAGTGGCGCGCGCAAGCGGCGAGCAACGTGGCTTTGGGTACGCAGTAGCTTTCGCCGGCCGCCAGGGCAAAGCTGGCGCTCAAGGTGTTGGGGTCACGGCTGAAGGTATAGGGGTTGTAGCGAATGGCCTCACGCACCGCGTAGTAAAGACTGACTGCCTGGTCACTTAAATCCGGGCGGGTTCCACGATGTTTCTCGGCGAACTCCACCACCACAGGGTGGTCACTATCGATGAAGCGGCTGGGACTCAAGTACGTATTCATGAGCTTGATCTCCGAGGGAAGCCTGGAGTTTAACCACCAGGCCTGCCCGAGAGATAACGACGATTCGGCCAAATGCCGGCGCCGGCTGATGGGTTGCCCAGTACACCTTGTTACACCCTGATCACCCGGCTTGTTCGGATGCCGACTAAGCTCCCTGGTGGTTTCGCCCCTGGTTCACGGAGGATTGAATATGCTGTTGTTGTGGATACTGGTGCTGGTGGTCGGCATTGCCTACCTGGCACACCGCCGTACTGCCCCCCTGCCCGCCCTGGGCGTGGTCGCCGTCTACCTGCTGGCGATGGGCGCCTGGAGCCACGCACCGGGTTGGCTGCTGCTGATCTTCTGGGTGCTCCTGGCCGTGGTGGCCGCGCCGTTGTTGCTGCCTGACCTGCGCCGCCAATACTTCACCAAGCCGCTGTTCAGCTGGTTCCAGAAAGTGCTGCCGCCAATGTCCGAGACCGAGCGCGATGCGATCGATGCCGGCACCGTCTGGTGGGACGGCGAGCTGTTCAGTGGCCGCCCCGACTGGGACAAATTGCTGGCCTACCCCAAGGCGCAATTGACCGAGGAAGAGCAGGCGTTTATCGACGGCCCCACCGAAGAACTCTGCGCCATGGTCAGCGACTGGGAAATCGGCCAGGCCATGGACCTGCCGCCGCAAGCCTGGGAACACATCAAGACCCACGGTTTCTTCGCCCTGATCATTCCCAAGGAGTACGGCGGCAAGGGCTTCTCCGCCTATGCCCACTCCCAGGTTGCCATGAAGCTCGCGACCCGCAGCGGTGACCTGGCCTCCACCGTGATGGTCCCCAACTCCCTGGGCCCCGCCGAACTGCTGCTGCACTACGGCACCGAGGAACAACGCAACCACTACCTGCCGCGCCTGGCCCGTGGCGACGACATCCCGTGCTTCGCCCTCACCGGCCCGCTGGCCGGCTCCGATGCGGGCGCCATGCCCGACACCGGGGTGATCTGCAAAGGCGAATGGGAAGGCAAGGAAACCCTTGGTCTGCGCCTGAACTGGGAAAAACGCTACATCACCCTCGGCCCTGTCGCGACCTTGCTTGGTCTGGCCTTCAAGGCCCATGACCCGGACCACCTGCTGGGCGAAGAAGAAGACCTGGGCATCAGCCTCGCGTTGATTCCTACCGACACCCCTGGCGTGGAAATCGGCCGTCGTCACCTGCCGCTTGGCGCCGCGTTCATGAACGGCCCCAACTCCGGCAAAGATGTGTTCATCCCCCTGGAATACCTGATCGGTGGCCAGGAAATGCTCGGCAAGGGCTGGATGATGCTGATGAACTGCCTGTCGGTCGGCCGTTCGATCTCGCTGCCCGCCGTCGGCACCGGCGCCGCCAAGTTCACCAGCCTGGTGACCGGGCAATATGCCCAGGTGCGCGAACAGTTCAACGTACCGCTGTCGGCCTTCGAAGGCATCCAGGAAGCCCTGGCGCGCATCGGTGGCAACGCCTGGCTGATGGACAGCGCGCGCATGCTCACCGCCAACGCTGTGGACCTGGGCGAGAAGCCGTCGGTGCTGTCGGCGATCCTCAAGTACCACCTGACCGAGCGCGGCCGCGAGTGCATCAGCCACGCCATGGATGTGCACGGCGGCAAGGGCATCATCATGGGGCCCAACAACTACCTGGGCCGCAACTGGCAGGGCGCACCGATCTTCATCACCGTGGAAGGCGCCAATATCCTTTCGCGTAACCTGATGATCTTCGGCCAGGGCGCGATTCGCTGCCATCCCTTCGTGCTCAAGGAAATGGCCCTGGCCGGTCGCGAAGACCATGACCAAGCGTTGAAGGAATTCGACGGCCTGCTGATGCAACACATCGGCTTTGCCGTGAGCAACGCCGCCAGCACCCTGGTGCTGAACCTGGGCTTGGGGCACTTCGAAAAAGCCCCGGGCAACCGTTTGAGCCAGGGCTACTTCCGTGCCCTGAACCGCCAGGCGGCTGCGTTTGCCCTGCTGGCGGACCTGAGCATGATGTTGCTGGGTGGCGAGCTCAAGCGCCGCGAACGCCTGTCCGCTCGCCTGGGTGATGTGCTGAGCCACATGTACCTGGCCTCGGCGGCGCTCAAGCGTTACCACGATCTGGACTCGCCGGACCACCTGGAGCCGCTGTTTGCCTGGGCCATGGAAGAAAGCCTGGGTGAATCGGAACGTGCACTGGATGAGCTGCTGAGCAACTTCCCGAACAAGGTGCTGGGCTGCCTGCTGCGGGTGATCGTGTTCCCATTCGGTCGTCGTCATACCGGGCCGTCCGACGCGCTGGATGCCGAAGTGGCAGCCGTGATCGGTCGCGCCAAGGGCGACCCGACCCTGGAAGAATTGCTGGCCGGCTGTTATCGCCCGCAATCAGCAGAAGATCCGGTGGGCGCCCTGCAACATGCCTACGACCTGCTCGGTGCCAGCCATCCCTTGCAGAAAAAACTTCACAGTGCGCTCAAAAGCGGCCAGGTCAAACCGGTGGCCGGCGAGCATGCTATCGACGCGGCCCTGCAGGCCGGCGTGCTGCAACCGGCCGAGGCGCAAACCCTGCGCGATGCCGAGGCGGCGCGACGCAAGGTGATCGACGTGGATGATTTCAGCAAGGAAGAGCTGATGCAGGCAGAGGGTAAAGTCCGCTGAGTCGAGCGGTCATATAAAAACGGGCGCGAGAGGCTTATACTCTCGCGCCCGTTTTTGCTTTAGAGGCCTTATCTCGTGTCCAACGTCGTTGCCGATCATCTCGTCTTGCTCGACCACTTGCGCAGCATCCTGGTTGCCGTCGGCGAAGCCGAACTGGTGCCCGAGGAAAGCCACGCACTGTTCCTGGAGCGCTTCGACGAACTGCGCGCCCTGCTGCCGATCGACCCGATCGAAAGCCAGTACCTGGGCCAGGACCTGATGAGCCAGGTCATTGTGCGTTACCCGCAAATTGCCCACCTGGTGCCCCGCGACCTGCTGTGGTTCTTCGGTGGCGACTGCCTGCACTTCATGCCTGACGAAGAACTGGACCTGTACCAGGCCCTGGAAGAACGTCGCTATGAAGCCGAACAGAACGACGAACCGTTCGACTGGAACCAGGAAAAACAGCTGCTGGCGATGCCTCAGGACCAGAGCAAGCACTGACACCACTATGTGGGGCGAGCTTGCTCGCGAAAAACGTCATCGATAACGCGTGCTTTCTGAATAAACGCGGCGCCTGTGAGTTTTTCGCGAGCAAGCTCGCTCCTACAGTATTAAGGCTTGTCCCTCCCACATTTCCTAACCGCGCTCCTACCGCCGCCGCAGCGTGGGTTCCTTGGCCATGCACTCCACCAGATAATCGATAAACACCCGCAACTTAGGCGGCAGGTAACGTGTGGGCGAATGCAGCAACCACGCCTCGCCATGGTACGAGGCAATAAAATCCCACCCCGGCAACACCTGCACCAACTCCCCCGCTTCCAACGCATGCCGCGCGGTGAAATACGGCAAGCTGGCAATCCCGACATGCTGCAAGGCCGCCTCCAGCCGCACCCCGGTGTGGTTCGCCGCATACCGGCCGCGTACGCCGACCGTGACTGCCTTGCCAGCCTGGCGAAACTTCCAGCGTGAATCTCCCGGTGTCTCTCCCAGATAGATGCAACTGTGCCCGAGCAGATCATGGGGATGGCTCGGTGTACCGTGCTCGGCCAGGTACTGCGGCGTCGCGCACAGCAAATGTTCGATGGGCAACAACTGGCGCCCGACCAAGCCTGGCGGCGGGCTGTCGGTGATGCGGATGCTCAAGTCGACGTTGTCGTCGATCAAGTCCACATGCCGATCTTCCAAAATCAATTGCACATCAACCTTGGGGTAGCGCCGCAAGAATTCCGGCATGTGTGGGTGCACCACGAATCGCCCCACCGCCTTGGGCACACTGACCCGCACAAGGCCCTCGGCTTCATGGGTGAATTGCCCACTGATTTCCATCACCGAGCGCGCTGCGTTGACCATCTCCTGGCAACGCTTGAACACCTCCTCGCCGCCCTCGCTCAGGCGCAGCTTGCGTGTGGTTCGTTGCAGCAGGCGCGTGGCCAGGGCGTGCTCCAGGCGCGAGATACTGCGGCTCACCGCCGAAGGTGAAACGCTGAGTTGCCGCGCCGCTTCGGAAAAGCTGCCGGTTTCGACGACCTTGACGAAAATCGCCATTTCACCCAACAACGGCAAAGGAAGATTGATGCTCATGACGCACAGGTCCATTGATAATTGAGCGGATTATCACTCATTTGCGCACTACTTATACTGCCCACAGAACCCTGATGCGGATGTAGATGATGACCGAGCGCCTGTTTTTTACCCACGATCACCTGACGGCCGAGCTGGAAGTGCTCAGTTGCACCCCGTACGAAGAGCAATTCGCCGTGATTGTGCAATCGACGATTTTCCATCCCCAAGGCGGCGGCCAGCCATTCGACACCGGCTGGCTCGGCGACAGCCAGGTACTGCGAGTCATGCAGGAAGCCGAACGGGTGGTGCACTACGTCGACCAACCTCTGGAACCTGGACCTGTCATTGCACGCGTCGACGCAGAGCGGCGCGCCTTGCACACACGTCTGCATTCGGCAGGGCATTTGATCGGCAATGCTGGCGAACGCCTGGGCTGGATGCCGATCAAAGCCCACCATTGGCCGGGCGAAGGCAAGATCACCTTTATCCGTGGCCAGGCCGCGCAAGACATGGATGCGCAGACGCTCCAGCAGTGGGTCAACACATGGATCGCCGCCGACTATCCCCGCCATATGACGCTGGAAGACGGCACCCGTGAAGTCGGCTTCGGTGAGTTGCCGGCTTACGCCTGTGGCGGCACGCATGTTCAAGCGTTGAGCGAACTGGGCCAGGTGACGATCCTGGCGCTATCGGAGAAAAAAGGCGCGCTGTCAGTACGCTACAGCCTCGCTGACACCTTGGCCCTGTAGGAGCGAGCTTGCTCGCGAAGAACGTTAACGATAACGCGGGGTACCTGATTCCCATCGGCGCCCTTTGGTTTTTCGCGAGCAAGCTCGCTCCTACAGGGCCACGCTCGGCTGGCCCGATTCATTGACGAATGACTTCAATGTCGACACCGTCGCCGCCGGGTCACGCGGATCGCTGATCGCACGAAAATTCGTCTGCATGGTGCTGGCCGCCAACTCCACCGACACATAGCCACGCTGGCGGCTGTCGAAGAACTTCACATGGGGGTTGAGCGGCATGATCTTCATGAACGCGTCATAGGGCGGGCCATCGGAGGTGACCGACGAGCCGACAAACTCGGTGGCGACCACCTCCGAGTCCGGCCTGTCGGCGTCGGCATGCAGGTCGGTGGCCCAGAACGAATGAATATCCCCACCCCAGAACACCGGGTTCTTCACCCGGTTACGCACGATCGACGCCAGCATCCGCGAGCGGTTGGCCATGTAGCCATCCCAGCCATCGGTCCAGCGGCCAAGCTTGTGGTTGGTGAGGTCACGCTGCATCAGCGGCGCCACCAGCAAATCCTGGGCGATGATATTCCACTGCGCCTTGGACTGGGCAAATCCTTGGTCCAGCCAGGCCTCTTGCTGCCAGCCGAGCAACGTGCGGCCAGGGTCACGCAGGTCGCTGCAAGGGGTGGTGACAATATGCCCTTGGTGGCTGCCATTGGCCGCGATGCACGGTTGCTCGGAACGGTACTGGCGACCGTCAAGCACATGGAAACGCGCAAGCTGGCCGTAATCCAGGCGCCGGTAGATGCGCATGTCCGGCCCCTTCGGCACGCTGCTGGCACGCAGGGGCATGTGTTCGTAAAACGCCTGGTACGCGGCCGCCCGTTGCTTGAGAAACTGCGCCACCGCCACCTTCGGGTCCTGGGACCAGCGGTTGGCGTAGTCATTCTGTACCTCGTGATCATCCCAGGTCACGACGCTGGGAGCCGCGGCGTGAAGGGCCTGCAGGTCTGGATCGGTCTTGTACAGTGCGTAGCGGTTGCGGTAATCGCTCAGGCTTTGCGCATTGCCGCTGCCGTGGGATCGAAACACCTTGCCCGACTGCGCCGCATAGGAACTGTCGTAAATATAATCACCGAGGAAAAACACCAGGTCCGGCTGCTCGGCGGCAAGGTGCCGGTAGGCGCTGAAATACCCGCGCTCCCAGTGCGAGCACGACACAAACCCCAGCCGGGCCGAGGCCATGGCGTGCAGCGGCGGCATCGTGCGGGACTGGCCCACCGGGCTCTGCGCACCGAGCCCTTCAAACTGGTACCAATACGGCCGATCCGCCGCCAGCCCCGTCACCTCGACATGCACTGCGTGAGCAAAACGCGGCGTCGCCAGTACTTCGCCCTGCTTCACAATGCGCGTCATCGCCGCATCGCTGGCCACCCGCCAACGCACCGGCACCGAGCGACTCAAGCCACCACGGCCATCCTCAGCATTGAACAACGGCGCCAGGCGCGTCCAGATCACAAAGCCATCCGGCAGCGGGTCGCCGGAAGCCACGCCAAGGGTGAACGGATAATCCACCCCGGCACTGCGCGCAAACGGGCTGAGAATAGAAAACGCCGTAGCGACCGCCAGCCCGCCGAGGACCCGGCGCCGGCCGTGGTCGACTTCGCCGCTCACAGGCAGCGCTCCCAGTCGTCGCGCACGGTGGCAAACCCGAGCATGTCCTCATACACGCCGTTCTTTAAAAACGCCTGGCGCATGCAGCCTTCATAGCGCAGGCCGATCTTCTCCATGACCCGCGCCGATTCCTTGTTGCGCGCGAAACACTGGCTGCCCACGCGCTGCAAGCCTAGCGCGTCGAAACCGAAGTCCATCACCGCGCTCGCCGCTTCAGCCGCATACCCCTGGTTACGGCAGTGCGCTGCCACCCAGCCACCCAAGTGCCCATAGTGATGCCGAGCGTTGATACGCAGGCTGACCATGCCGACCAATTCGTCGGTGCCGCGCACATGCACCCCCAGGTTCAGCAGCTCACCGGTGCGGTACTTGTCAGCGATCCCGGCAATAAAATCCTGGGCGGTTTCCAGGGTGTAGGGCGATGGAATGTTCGCCGTGTTGTCGGCAATTTTCGGCCCGTTGGCAAGCGTGAAAAGCACCTGCGCCTGGTGCATTTGCAGGGTGCGCAACAACAGTCGCGGGGTCGTCAATTGAGGCAGTGCAGTGGGCATGGGAGCCGGCCCTCAAGATAAATTTCTCAAGCATGGATGCCCCGAGTGTCAGTTTCATTACGCCCGAAAACTGACCGGTAAGTTTTCTAAAAAGACGCGTCCTAGAGCCTCTAAACGGTCAATTAAAGTTAACCAATCGGTCATTTTTGGCTGTTAGCGTTTTGCCCCTAATTCAATGACGGGGTAACGGAATGAGAACCTGGGACGAACCCAAGAAACGCAAGGCGCACATCGAGCTGATCCCAATGATCGACGTGATGATGTTCCTCCTGGTGTTTTTCGTACTGGTGAGCCTGAACGTGATTCCCGCGCTCGGCATGAAGACCCAATTGCCCAGCGCCAGCAGTTCGCAGCAGCTCAAGCCGCAGAACAAATTCATCCTCACCCTGGGCCTGGAAGGCCAGTTGCAACTGGACGGCAAGGACCTGACGGTGGATGCCCTGGTGCCGGCGCTGAAGGCGGCCGAAAAGCCCGATACCAAGTCGACGATCATCGTCAACAGCGACAAAGGCGTGGAGGTTTCGCGCCTGGTGGAAGTGATGGACACCCTGCGCCTGGGTGGCTTCACCTCCGTGTCCATTGCTACGCGTAAGTCCTGACCATGTACGTTCTGTTTCGTGCGCGTCAGTTGCTGGGCAGTGTCCCGGCCCTGATCGCCCTGGTGCTGATTGCACTGGGTATCCAGTCCCAGACGTTGAAAGTCGAGCCGGTGTATGACGAGTCGGCGGTCGAATTGGCCTTGGTCGAGCCGGAACCGGAAGTAGTCCCTGAACCGTTGGTGGAGCAAGAACCGCCACCGCCGGTGATCGAAGAGGAAGAGGCCGAGCCTGCTCCCCCGCCGCCACCGCCCAAGCCGCTGCCAAAACCCGAACCCAAGCCCAAGCCAAAACCTGTGCCCAAGCCTGCGCCCGTGGTCGCCAAGCCTGCGCCAACGCCGCCACCGGTGGCCGCCAAGCCAGCCCCGGCCGCCGTGGCCCAAGCGGCACCGACGCCTGCTCCACCGGCGCCACCGAAGGTCGATGGTCAGGCCCTGGAAAGCGGTTACCTCAAAGGCTTGCGCAACGAACTGGACACCTACAAGCAGTACCCCACCGGGCGCCAGGCCTCCCTCGAACGCCCGAGCGGCGAGGTGGTGGTGTGGCTGCTGGTAGACCGTCAGGGCCGCGTCCTCGACTCAGGCCTACAAACCCAGGCCTCGAGCATGTTGCTCAACCGGGCCGCCACCAACAGCCTGCGTCGCATCAAGCAAGTCAAACCGTTCCCCGAGCAAGCCTTCGGGGGGCGCAATGAGCAGCGCTTCACCGCCACCTTCAACTACAGCGTGCAATAAGCACCCGACACCAGGACGACAGTGATGAAGTTCACCCGTATTCATCTGGCACTCGTTGCCGCGACCAGCATGAGCCAGGGACTGGTCGTGGCAGAGACCAGCGACAGTGATGTCGGCACCATTGGCGTACAAGGCAAGGCGACCGCCGGGGGCGGTTACATGGTGCCGGAGGAAAGCATCAAGGGCCGCTCCACGGTGACCAAGGAAGCTCTGGATAAACAGGCGGCCACGGGCAATGCCATCGACAAGCTCAAGTACACCCCGGGCTTGAACATCTCCAGTGAAGACAACACCGGCCTGTCGGGCTTTCGCTTCACCATGCGCGGCATGAACTCCGACCAGGTGGGCATGTCGGTGGACGGCATGCCGATCAATGATTCGGGCAACTACGCGCTGTATTCCAACCTGCTGGGCGACCCGGAAAACATCGACCAGATCTTCGTCACCCAGGGCGCTGCGGAGTCCGACGGCCCGCACATTGGTTCCAGCGGCGGCAACATTGGCATCGTCACGATTCGCCCGACCAAGGAAACCGGCGCCTTCGTCAAACAAGTCGTCGGCAGCAATGCCACGCGCAAGACTTTTGCCCGCCTCAACACCGGCGAAATCAACGGCCTGAGCAACTGGCTGTCGGTGTCCCATACCGAAGGTGAAATGTGGCGCGGTTCGGGTGCGGTACGCGCGGACAAGGTGGAGTGGAACAGCTTTTTCGACGCCGGCAATGGCAACACCGCCAACCTGATCCTCAAGTACCACGAGCAGGACAACAACAGTTATAGCCAGTTGACCAAGGCGCAGTTCCAGCAGAACGGCCGCAAGTACGATCCCTACCCGGCTACGCCGAGCGTGGGCAGCAACGGCAAGTACAACAGCTACTACGCCTTGGCGCAGAACCCGTTCCAGACCTTCACCGCCGTGCTCAACACCCAGTTCAAACTGGCCGACAACCTGGCGCTGTCGGTGATCCCGTATTACTACTGGGGCAATGGCAGCGGCGTCGGTTCATCCAGCTATGCCCTCAACCGTGGCTCCAACCAGGGCGGTGTGTTCGACCTCGGCAACCTCCCCACTGCCGCCCAATACAACGCCGACGGCACACCCAACAGCGGCGTGTACTACCGCCCTTCACGCACGCAAACCTGGCGTCCGGGCATCACCACCAAGCTGACCTGGGACCTGGGCGACCACAGCCTGCAATTCGGCTACTGGTACGAGCGCGCACGCCAGAGCCAGACCCAGCCATTCATTCCGCTCAAGAGCAACGGTAAGCCAGTGGACACCTGGCCGGACTCCAACAGCGCCATCGTCGATGCCAACGGCAACACCGTGCAGGGTCGCGACCGTTTCACCGTGACGCCGGCGCAAAAGGTCTGGGCCCAGGACACGTGGTACATCAACCCGGACTGGACCTTCATCGCAGGCCTGGCCTACATGAACGTCGAGCGTGAAGGCACCAACCACGGCAGCCTCAACGAACGCCCGGAAAAACGTAACCAGACCTACAACAAACTGCTGCCCAACGCGGGGCTCAAATACCAGCTGGACGAGCGTGACCAGTTGTTCTACAGCCTGTCGCGCAACATGCGCGTGCCGCAGAACTACGTGCTCTACGACAAAGGCGCCGGCTCGATCGACGCCGAGCCGGAAACCAGCTGGAACCATGAACTGGGCTGGCGCTACAGCGGCGACGACATGAGCCTGGCCGCCACCCTGTTCTACATGGACTTCAAGAACCGCCAGGTGTCGTCCCGGGACATCAACGGCGACTTTGCCGACATCAACGCAGGTTCCGTGGTCAACAAAGGCCTGGAACTGGAGTGGAGCGGACAGTTGCCCCACCACTTCAATTACTACACCTCCTACACCTACACCAAGGCCGAGCAGCAGGATGACCTGACCGTCTACAACGCTGGCAAACCCATCGTGCTGCCCACCAGCGGCAAGCAGTTCGCCAACGTGCCCAAGAACATGCTGGCGGCCAACATCGGCTATGACGACGGGCGCTTCTACGGCACCTTCGGCGGCAAGTACACCAGCAAGCTCTACGGCGACCTGACCAACGACGAGGCGATTTCCGGGCGCACCGTGTTCAACCTCGGCGCCGGTATTTATCTGCCGGTGGACAAGAAGGTGGTCAAGGACGCGACCCTGCGCCTGAACGTCGACAACCTGTTCGACAAGAAATACCTGGACGGCGTGTACACCACCAAGACCAACGCGGCCAGCTACAGCGGTTTCCGCGATGGGGACCCTGCGTACATCGTCGGCCTGGACCGTACCGTCACGGTTTCGCTGGAAGCGAATTTCTAAGACTCACCCCAAGAGGAACACCATCATGGATATGAACCTGCTCCACGACGTCACCTTCTATGTGATGTACGCGGCGATGGCCATTGCGATCTTCATCGCCATCGAACGCGGTATCTACTTTGCCTACGTGCGCCGCCAGGCTCGCGCGTTGATCGATGCCCTGGGCACCAACGTGCACAGCGAGCGTGACTTGCCGCAGAACCTGACCCGTCGCGACAGCCTGCCGCTGAACATGATCTTGCCGGTGCTGGCCCAAAAGGCGACCCACGGTTCGCGCAAGGACCTGGACGACGAAATCGACACCCAGTACCTGAAGACCCGCGCCCCACTGGCCCGCAGCCTGTGGATCATCGAGACCATCACCACCGCCGCCCCGCTGCTGGGCCTGCTGGGTACCATTCTCGGCATCATCGACACCTTCAAGGCACTGGCCACCGCGGGCGTGTCGGACCCAGGGCAGATTTCCGGTGGTATCGGGACGGCCTTGTTTGCCACGGGATTAGGTATCGCCATCGCGCTGTTCTGCGTGGTGTTTCACAACTTCTTCCAGGACAGCCTGGAGCGCATCAACGACCAGTTGAAGATCCTGTTGATTCGCGCCGCCACCGGCGCCCGCGCACAGGATGAAGTGACCCATCGCGTGCCCACCCCGCTGCACAGCCGCACAGCCTGACCTGCAGGGCGGGCGCCTTGGGCGCTCGCCTTTTCCTTTGGTGCGATGAGACGCTTATGTCCCTTTCGATGAAGTTGCGTATCGCCGGCCTGACCGGCTTGCTCCTCAGTCCGCTGGCCCAGGCGGACTTTTCCATTCCGGGTTTTGAACTGGTGCATACCGTGCCCGTGGACACCGCCCTGGGCACCGACGATTTACGCCAGCCCGGCCCGGTATGGATCGAGCTGTTCGATGGCGCCAAAAGCCGCATTGATATCGGCCAGTTCTACGCCGCGGACCACCCTGGTTCGGTGATGAACACGGTGCTGGAACACCTGGAAGCCGCCGGCAAACGCGGCGTGAAGATTCGTTTCCTGCTCGAAGAAAAAGGCATCAAGCTCTCGGACGCCGCCACCCTGGAACGCTTGCGCGCCATTCCCAACCTGACCTTGCGCGTGCTGCCCTACGGGCAACTGAGCGGCGGCATCATCCACGCCAAGTACCTGCTGGTGGATGGCAAGCAGGCGTTTGTCGGCAGTCAGAATTTCGACTGGCGCGCCCTGGAGCATATCCACGAAACCGGGCTGCGGATCACTGACGAAACGGTGGTAAGCCAGGTGCAGGCGATCTTCGAGCAAGACTGGCAAGCCCAGGCCGCGCTCGCCGATAAACAACCGGTGCCGCTACCCGCCAGCGGCCGGGAGCCCACGCGTACCGGCAACTATCTGGTGGCCAGCCCGCAACGCTACAACCCGCCCGGCGTGGGCGACTCACAGCTGGAACTGCCGCGCCTGCTGGGCGAAGCCAAAAAAGAGGTGCGCGTGCAGTTGCTCGACTACGCGCCGTTGTCCTACGGGCCGGATCGAACCCGGCCGTACTACGCGGTGATCGACAACGCCGTGCGCGCTGCCGCTGCCCGTGGCGTGTCGATCAAACTGATGGTGTCCAACTGGAATACCGACCCACTGGAGCTGCCCTATCTCAAGAGCCTGGCGGTGCTGCCCAATGTCGAAATCAAGATCGTCACCCTGCCCGAAGCCAAGCAGGGCTTTATCCCATATGCGCGGGTGATCCATAGCAAAACCATGGAGATCGATGGCCAGGTGGCGTGGGTCGGCACCAGTAACTGGTTAGGCGGCTACTTGGATAATTCGCGCAATCTGGAGGTGGTGATGCGCAGTGAGGCGATGGCCAAGCGCGTAGGCCAATTGCATGAACAACTGTGGGATGGGCCTTACGCTAGAGCCTTGAGCGTGACGGAGGCGTATCCCGCGCCCCACCCTGGCCAGCATTGACCTTGGGCACCTGAGTAATGGTAGTGTGTGGAAATGTTTCTGACTCTTCCATCAGAAACCTCCTACTCACTACCTGCAAAGGAATGCCTTTAACCATGCACTTTCCACTGAAAAAACTGGTGGCTGCCACCTTGTTCGCCGCGAGCCTTTCGGCAGTCGCCACGTCTGCATCCGCTAACATCACTGCAGACCAAAGCACGGCAATCCTGAAGCACTTCAGCGAGACCTCGGTCACCGATTTCCGCAGCTTCCTCGGCACCCTGGCTAAGGGCAAACTGGGTAAAACCGCTGACACTGGCCCGGCTATCAACGCGTTTCTGGGCAACAAAACCCTGAACGCCGAGCAGCAGAACGAGATCAATCGCCTGCTGGGCATTTACACCCGCCTGAAATACGGCAAAGCCGCGCTCGAAACCCTGCGTGAACTGGTGGAGATCCCTACGTTCAACGTAGACGGCCTGCCACAGTACAAAAACCCGGAATTCCTCAAGATCGCCGCGAAGATCGAGGCCCTGGCCAAGTCCTTCAACCTGAACTTCCGTAACGTCGATAACCGCGTGTACGAAATCTCCTTGGAAGGCAGCGGTGATGAAGTCGTGGGTGTGCATGCCCACGCCGATGTGGTGCCGGTGACTCCGGAAAACTGGGTGCTGCAAGACGGTACCAAACTCGACCCGTTCAAGGTCACGCTGATCGGCGACCGCATGTATGGCCGTGGTACCGAGGATGACAAGAACGGCATCGTGGTGACGATGTACGCCATGAAAGTGATCAAGGAAGAAAAGCTGCCACTGGCGCGCACGTTCAAGCTGCTGGTGGACACCACTGAAGAAACGGCTGGTGATGCCATTCCTTACTACTTCGAACGCAATCCCGTGCCGCAATACAACCTGGCGCTGGATGGCGGTTACCCGGTGGTGATCGCCGAGAAAGGCTCGGGGACGGTCATGGCCACCTTCCCGGTGCGCAAAGGCGAAGGCAAAGGCGCAGAGATCATCGCGATGACCGGCGGCAAGGCGAACAACCAGATCCCATCGGCCTCGGTGGCCACGCTGGTCAGCGATGCACCCGCCGAACTGGCCGCCAGCCTGCAACAGGCCGGTGCCGACTATGCCAAGCGCAACGGTGGCAATTTCCAGGTGACGGCCAAGGTCGATGGCAAGGACGTCAAGCTCACGGTGACCGGCGTGTCCGCGCACTCCTCCGAGCCCGAAACCGGAGTCAACCCGGTGGCGCGTATGCTGGAGCTGATCCACAGCCTCGATGGCAAGGTCGCCCTCAAGCACAACCACATCACCGATGCTGCGCGGTATGCCGCCGACAACTGGGGCCTGGATTACCTGGGTGGCAAATTGGGCGTGGGCTACGCAGATGATTTCATGGGCCCGCTGACCACCTCGCTGACGTTTGTGGGCCAGGATGACAAAGCCTTCAAACTGGCCGTGAACCTGCGCGCGCCGAAAGGTAAAACCCCGGAGGCGCTCAAGGCGCAAATCGAGCAGAAGCTGAACGCCTGGGACAAGAACGCCAAGGTCAACGTGAGCTTCACTTACTCGCTCGACACCCCGATGTACCGCAACCCGGAAGGCGAATGGGTCAAGGCCTTGTTGGCGGTGGCCACGGAAAACCTGGGGATGGCACACAAGTTCGGCACCTCGGCCGGCGCAACCTCCGTGCATGACCTGCCCAACGGCGTGCAATTTGGCCTGGCGCGCCCGGAAGAGAAGTACACCGGGCACACTGACAGTGAGTTCAAGACGGTTGAGCAGTTCTTGCTGGACCTGCAGATCGTCACCGAAATGATGGGCCGCGTCGGGCAGTTGCCGAAGCTCTGACCCAGCCTCGCTGGGGCTCGACAGCTCCCACAGGGGATT
>NZ_LYSO01000073.1:0-31178 GCF_001728935.1 Pseudomonas sp. AP42 | reverse complement strand
GGAGCTGGCTTGCCTGCGATAGCGGTGGTTCAGTTGAAGAGTCATTGACTGGCACAGCGCTTTCGCGAGCAAGCCCGCTCCCACAGGGGATCTGAGCCAGGCGCTGATTTTGTGGGCAATACATGGCTAATGTGGGAGCTGGCTTGCCTGCGAAAGCGGTGGTTCAGTTGAAGAGTCATTGACTGACACAGCGCTTTCGCGAGCAAGCCCGCTCCCACAGGGGATCTGAGCCAGGCGCTGATTTTGTGTGCAATACATGGCTAATGTGGGAGCTGGCTTGCCTGCGAAAGCGGTGGTTCAGTTGAAGAATTATTGACTGACACACCGTCTTCGCGAGCAAGCCCGCTCCCACAGGGGATTTGAGCCAGGCGCTGATTTTGTGGGCAATACATGGCTAATGTGGGAGCTGGCTTGCCTGCGAAAGCGGTGGTTCAGTTGAAGAATTATTGACTGACACACCGCCTTCGCGAGCAACCCACTCCCACAGGGATCTGAGCCAGGCGCTGATGCTGTGGGCAATATCGCTATGCAAATGGCAGACAACAAATAGCCCGGCATGCCGGGCTTTTTATCGAGTGCAAAATTATTGCGGGCTGGTGTCCAGAGGCTCAGGCGTCGGCACGGGCACGGTTTCCACGTTGTCGATGTCTTTCTGGATGCTGTCCAGCAGGGAACCTGGCTTGGCCGGTACCTCGGATTTTGGTTTTTCAGCTTGCTGCGCAGGGGCGGTCACGTTGGTGCCGCTGTCCTTGCCCAGCAAGGCTTCATCGCGGCTTACGCCGGGCATGAAGTCACCTGACAGGCTCACGAGCTGGTCATTGCCATTGAAGATGACACTGACACGCTCCTGTTGGCGTTCACCGCCACCCGGCTGCAGGCTGTAGAGATAATCCCAGCGATCGGCATGGAAAGTGTCGGTCAGCAGGGGATTACCCATGATAAACCGTACTTGCCGTCGGGTCATTCCCGGGCGTAACTGGTCTATCATGTCCTGCGTGACGACATTGCCCTGCTGGATGTCGATTTTGTAAACCCCGGGGAATGAACAACCGGCGAGTGCGAGCAGTCCCACAAAGGTGAAACTGGTTAGCAAGAGCTTGGTGTTTTGCATCGGTGGGCGACTTCCACTATCTTGGCTGGGACAACGTAAACGCCGATCATACCCGTATTAAGAGAAGCTGCGAAGCAGCATCCGCGAGAAAGCTAACCATGGTTGAAAATAGCGAACTACGCAAAGCCGGTCTCAAAGTGACTCTGCCACGAGTCAAGATTCTACAAATGCTCGATTCTGCTGAGCAGCGCCACATGAGTGCCGAAGACGTTTACAAGGCGCTGATGGAGTCTAACGAGGACGTCGGCCTGGCCACGGTCTACCGTGTACTGACCCAGTTTGAAGCCGCAGGGCTGGTGGTTCGTCATAATTTCGACGGCGGTCATGCGGTGTTTGAATTGGCTGACGGTGGTCACCATGACCACATGGTTGACCTGGATACCAATGAGGTTATCGAGTTCACCAGCCCTGAAATCGAAGCGCTGCAGCACAAGATTGCTGAGGAGCATGGGTTCGATTTGGTCGACCACAATCTCGTGTTGTACATCCGTAAGAAAAAGTAAAAATCGACGCAGTTTTGCTTTGCGAAACGATTGAAGGCGACCCTCGGGTCGCCTTCGTGCTTTCTATCGAGGGGAAAATGTCGCTTCAAGCCTTCGCGGCCACCACCATTTTTTTCGCGTGAGCCAAGGACTCTTTAGTCAAGTCGATACCACCAAGCATCCGCGCCACTTCTTCCACCCGTTCCGACTTGTTCAGCTTGGAGACGGCGGTGTGTGTCGCGTCGCTACCGCGCACCTTATGCACAAACAGGTGCTGATGCCCTTGAGCTGCCACTTGCGGCAAGTGGGTCACCGTAAGCACCTGGCCGCGATCCCCCAGGCGGCGCAGCAATTGGCCAACAATTTCTGCGGTCGGCCCGCCAATGCCCACATCCACTTCATCGAATACCAGGGTGGGTACCCGTGAGGTCTGTGCGGTAATCACCTGGATCGCCAGGCTGATCCGCGAGAGTTCGCCGCCGGAGGCCACTTTGGCCAGGGCCTTGAGCGGTTGGCCGGGGTTGGCACTCACTAGCAGTTCGACGTGCTCCAGCCCATGGGGCTGCAATTCTTGACTGGCGTTGGGATGCAACTCGATGGTGAAGCGCCCGCCTGGCATACCCAGGCGTTGGATTTCCAGCTCAACGGCGCTTGCCAGGCTAGTAGCTGCCTGCTGGCGCAGAGCGCTCAGTTCCCGGGCTTTTTCCTGATAATGACGGGCAAACGAAGCGAGCTCCTCGCCCAATCGCTCAATGGATTCGTCGTTCGCGTTGAGTGTTTCGATTTCATCCAGCAGTTTTTGCTGCATGGTTGCGACTTCCGTCGGCTGGATTCGATGCTTGCGAGCCAGGGTATAAATAGTGTCCAGGCGTTCTTCTATTTCCTGCAGGCGTGCTGGGTCGGCGTCGAAGTGATCCAGGAAACGATTGAGTTCGCCCACGGCCTCTTCAACCTGGATCTGCGCGCTGGTCAGCAGGGTGGTCGCTTCGCTCAGTGAGCCAGAAGCATTGTTCACGCTGGACAGGCGATTGAGGCTGGCCGTCAGCGCGTTGAGCACATTGCCGGAGTCGCTCTCGCTGCATTGCTCGACCACTTGGCGGCAGATGCCCAGCAGGGTTTCGGCGTTGGTCAGGTTCTTGTGTTCCTGCTCAAGCTGTTCCAGCTCGGTCTCACCCAGGCCCAGGCTTTCGAGCTCTTCCAATTGATAGCTGAGCAACTGGTGGCGGGCGCGTTGTTCGTCGCCGGAGTTGGAAAGGCGTTCCAGTTCCTGTCGTGTCTGGCGCCAGCGTTGGGCGGCCAGTTGAACTTGCCGGGAAAGGTCGGTGGCACCGGCGTACTCATCGAGCAGGCGACGGTGGGTATCGGTTTTCAACAGGGATTGGTGTTCGTGCTGACTGTGGATATCGATCAGCAATTCGCCCAGGGCTTTCAGGTCGCCCAGTGGGCAGGGCGTGCCGTTGATATAGCCACGGGATCGCCCCTCGGCGGTGATCACCCGGCGCAGAATGCAGGGGCCTTCATTATTAAGGTCGCGCTCGGCCAGCCATGCCTCGGCTTCAGGGATGTCCGCCAGGTCGAAGGTGGCCAGGATATCGGCCTTGTCGGAGCCAGGGCGTACCACGCCACTGTCAGCGCGATCGCCAAGCGTCAGGCCGAGGGCGTCAAGCATGATCGACTTGCCGGCGCCGGTTTCGCCTGTGATTACGCTCATCCCGCGATCCAGTTCAAGATCCAGATGTTCAACGATGGCGTAGTTATGTACAGACAGGTGCACGAGCATGACGGCCGCTCCCAGGCTTTAGGTCTGGTTATTTATACAGTGTTTTGTTCGGGGCTGACAATCCTGGCGCTTAGCTCGATTTGCTTGAGTCGCGATTTTTTTTAGCGCGATGTGGAATGAGCGTGAAGGAAATGATCCAGGTCAATCGAAAGACTTTTGGTAACGCCTGCGCCCTTGAACCTGAAAATTGTGGCCCCATATACCGGAGCAGAAGCGCGAGTTGAGTTCGCGCATGATTTTGAAAGGAGAAATCTATGGCTGACGAACAGACGCAGGATACGCAAACTCCAGACGCCAATTCGGCTGCCGGTGATGAACTGGCGACTCGTGTGCAAGTGCTCGAAGAGCAATTGGCCGCTGCGCAGGATCAATCGTTGCGTGTTGCCGCCGATCTGCAGAACGTCCGCCGCCGTGCCGAGCAGGATGTAGAGAAGGCTCACAAGTTCGCACTGGAAAAATTCGCCGGTGACCTGCTGCCGATCATCGACAGCCTGGAGCGTGGTCTTGAGTTGTCCAACCCGGACGACGAAAACATCCGCCCAATGCGCGAAGGCATCGAGCTGACCCTGAAAATGTTCCAGGACACCCTGAAGCGCTATCAGTTGGAAGCGATCGATCCGCAGGCCGGCGAGCCGTTCAATGCTGAGCATCACCAAGCCATGGCCATGCAGGAAAGCCATGACCTGGAACCCAATAGCGTGATCAAGGTGTTCCAGAAGGGTTACCAGCTCAACGGTCGCCTGATGCGCCCGGCAATGGTGGTGGTGAGCAAGGCTCCTGCACCCGTTGCACCTTCTATTGATGAGCAGGCTTGAAATCCGCCGCAAGGCCCCCATTTATAAGTCAAGCGTTTAAGTGCTACCGCAGTTAGCCACAACTGCTGCGGCAACCAAATTCAAGTTTCGGGAGAGTAAATCATGGGCAAAATTATCGGTATCGACCTGGGGACCACCAACTCCTGCGTCTCCGTGCTGGAAAACGGCGTTGCAAAAGTTATTGAAAACGCCGAAGGCGCACGTACCACTCCGTCGATCATCGCTTACGCCAACGACGGTGAAATCCTCGTCGGCCAATCGGCCAAGCGTCAGGCAGTGACCAACCCGCACAACACCCTGTACGCGGTAAAGCGTCTGATTGGTCGTAAGTTCGACGAAGAAGTCGTACAGAAAGACATCAAGATGGTGCCTTACAAAATCGCCAAGGCCGACAACGGTGACGCCTGGGTTGAAGTGAACGGCCAGAAAATGTCGCCGCCACAAATCTCGGCTGAAATCTTGAAAAAGATGAAGAAGACCGCCGAAGACTACCTCGGTGAAGCAGTGACTGAAGCGGTGATCACCGTTCCGGCCTACTTCAACGACAGCCAGCGTCAGGCCACCAAAGACGCCGGCCGCATCGCGGGCCTGGATGTAAAACGTATCATCAACGAACCAACCGCAGCTGCTCTGGCTTACGGTATGGACAAGGCCAAGGGCGATCACACCGTGATCGTTTACGACCTGGGTGGCGGTACGTTCGACGTTTCCGTGATCGAGATCGCAGAAGTTGACGGCGAGCACCAGTTTGAAGTGTTGGCCACCAACGGTGACACCTTCCTGGGTGGTGAAGACTTTGACATTCGTCTGATCGACTACCTCGTTGACGAATTCAAGAAAGAAAGCGGCATGAACCTCAAAGGTGACCCGCTGGCCATGCAGCGCCTGAAAGAAGCCGCTGAAAAAGCCAAGATCGAGCTGTCTTCCGCTCAGTCGACCGACGTGAACCTGCCGTACATCACTGCAGACGCTACCGGTCCTAAGCACTTGAACGTGAAAATCTCGCGTTCCAAGCTCGAAGCGCTGGTTGAAGACCTGGTTCAGCGCACCATCGAACCTTGCCGCATCGCGCTGAAAGACTCCGGTATCGACGTTGGCTCTATCAACGACGTGATCCTGGTAGGCGGTCAGACCCGTATGCCACTGGTTCAGAAGCTGGTCACCGAGTTCTTCGGCAAAGAAGCGCGTAAAGACGTGAACCCGGACGAAGCCGTTGCCATGGGTGCTGCCATCCAGGGTGCCGTACTGGCCGGTGACGTGAAAGACGTGTTGCTGCTGGACGTAAGCCCGCTGACCCTGGGTATCGAAACCATGGGTGGCGTGATGACTGCGCTGATCGAGAAAAACACCACGATTCCTACCAAGAAATCCCAGGTGTTCTCGACTGCCGATGACAACCAGGGCGCCGTGACTATCCACGTGCTGCAGGGCGAGCGTAAGCAAGCTGCGCAGAACAAGTCCCTGGGCAAGTTCGACCTGGCTGAGATTCCACCAGCACCACGTGGCGTGCCACAAATCGAAGTGACCTTCGACATCGACGCCAACGGCATCCTGCACGTCGGCGCGAAAGACAAGGCCACCGGCAAAGAGCAGAAGATCACCATCAAGGCCAACTCCGGCCTGTCTGATGAAGAAATTCAACAGATGATCCGTGATGCTGAAACCAATGCTGAAGCGGACAAGAAGTTCGAAGAGTTGGCAGGCGCCCGTAACCAGGGTGACGCGCTGGTTCACTCGACGCGTAAAATGATCGCTGATGCTGGCGACAAAGTGACCGACGAAGAGAAAACCGCAATCGAAGCGGCAGTGGTTGCCCTGGAAGCCGCCATCAAAGGCGACGACAAGGCTGCCATCGAAGCCAAGGTTGAGGAGCTGTCGAAAGTCTCCGCGCCAGTTGCTCAGAAAATGTACGCCGAACAAGGCCAGCCGGCTGACGGCGCTGCGCAACAAGCAGAGCCTGAAGCCAAGCACGACGATGTTGTCGATGCCGAGTTCGAAGAAGTTAAAGACGACCAGAAGAAGTAACTTGGTCGCCCGGTTGACCGCTCACAAGCGGTGACTGGTAGGATGTCGCCGCGCGGGAGCTTGCTCCCGCGTTGGCGTGTCTGGGGTATGCGAATTTTTACAGCATGCGACAACGCTCGGATGCTGGCGGTGTGAACGGGAATGCTCCTGCTTTCCGAATGACAGTCACCGCGTTTTTGGCCGGGTCCCTGGCTGAAAGCAGTAATGACCAGGATCGTTGAATTGACGTGAGTTGGGTCCGGGCCTGTATTGGGGCTCAACGAGTTTGGCAGGGTTCAGGAGGGCCAGGTCGAACGTCCTTAAGAGTGCAAAGACTTATGGCAAAGCGTGACTATTACGAAGTATTGGGTGTGGAGCGTGGCGCCAGCGAGGCGGAGCTGAAAAAGGCCTACCGTCGCCTGGCGATGAAGCACCACCCGGACCGTAATCCGGATAACAAAGAATCCGAAGAGATGTTCAAAGAGGCCAACGAGGCCTACGAATGCTTGTGTGATCCCAATAAGCGTGCAGCCTACGACCAGTATGGCCATGCCGGTGTCGACCCGAGCATGGGCGGCGGCGGTGCCGGTTTTGGTGGCCAGAACTTCTCCGATATTTTCGGCGACGTATTCAGCGACTTCTTCGGCGGTGGCCGTGGTGGTCAGCGTGGCGGCCCTCAGCGCGGCAGCGACCTGCGTTACACCCTGGAGCTGAACCTGGAAGAGGCCGTGCGCGGCACCAGTGTCAATATCCGTGTGCCGACGCTGGTTAACTGCAAGCCGTGCGATGGCTCCGGTGCGAAGAAAGGCTCCTCGCCGATCACGTGCCCGACCTGTGGCGGTATCGGGCAGGTGCGCATGCAGCAGGGCTTTTTCTCGGTGCAGCAAACCTGCCCGCGTTGCCATGGCCAGGGCAAGATCATTTCTGATCCGTGCGACTCCTGCCACGGCGAAGGCCGCGTCGAAGAGTACAAGACGCTGTCGGTGAAAGTGCCGGCGGGTGTGGATACCGGTGATCGTATTCGCCTGTCGGGCGAAGGCGAGGCGGGTGCCCAGGGCGGCCCTACGGGCGACCTGTACGTGGTGATCAATGTGCGTGAGCACTCGATCTTCCAGCGTGACGGCAAGCATTTGTTCTGCGAAGTGCCGATCAGTTTTGTTGATGCAGCACTGGGTGGCGAGCTGGAGATTCCGACGCTGGATGGTCGGGTCAAGCTCAAGATTCCCGAGGGGACTCAAACCGGCAAGCAGTTCCGCATTCGTGGCAAAGGCGTTGCGCCCGTGCGTGGTGGCGGTGCTGGCGACCTGATGTGTCGTGTGGCGGTTGAAACCCCCGTGAACCTGAATCGTCGTCAGCGTGAACTGCTGGAAGAGTTCCGCAGCTCGCTGGAAGGCGATGACTCGCACTCACCGAAGACCACAGGCTTCTTCGACGGTGTAAAACGCTTCTTCGGCGACCTGTAAGGATCTGAATATGCGACGTATAGCCGTAATGGGCGCTGCCGGGCGCATGGGTAAGACGCTGGTCGAGGCGGTGCAGCAACGCTCGCCGGCCTCCGGGCTGACGGCGGCGATTGTTCGCCCAGGCAGTACGTTGATCGGCGCGGACGCAGGTGAGTTGGCCTCATTGGGCCGCATCGGTGTTTCGCTGTCTGGCAACCTTGAGCAGGTGGCTGACGAATTCGACGTGCTGATCGACTTCACCCTGCCGGAAGTGATGCTGAAAAATCTGGCCTTCTGCCGCAAGGCAGGCAAGGCCATGGTGATCGGCACGACCGGTTTGAGTGCCGAGCAGAAGCAGTTGCTGGTGGAGGCGGGCAAGGATATTCCGATCGTCTTCGCGGCCAACTTCAGCGTGGGCGTAAACCTGTCGCTGAAATTGCTGGACCTGGCGGCGCGCGTGCTGGGTGATGAAGCAGATATCGAGATCATCGAGACCCACCATCGCCACAAGATCGACGCGCCTTCGGGCACGGCATTGCGCATGGGTGAAGCCATTGCGGATGCGCTGGGTCGCGATCTGTCGAAAGTGGCGGTGTACGGGCGTGAGGGCCATACCGGTGCTCGTGCGCGTGACACCATTGGTTTTGCCACTGTGCGCGGTGGTGATGTGGTCGGTGATCACACGGTGCTGTTTGCCACCGAAGGTGAGCGTCTGGAAATCACCCACAAGGCCTCCAGTCGCATGACCTTCGCCAAGGGCGCGGTGCGTGCTGCGCTCTGGTTGGAAGGGCGTGAGCCAGGCCTGTACGACATGCGTGACGTGCTGGATCTGCACTAAGCAGTAGCTAAAACGGGGGCTCAGGATTATCCTGTGGCCCCGTTTTTACCCGCTAAGCGACGTCCTGTCGCATTCCCCTGCCTTTAAGGCTCATTAGCGGTGGACCAAAAAAGCCTTTTTCTGTAAGCTACAGCTTTAGTGTGTCCACTAAAAGCGCGCAGAATAATTCAGTGAAGAAGCGGGGTGACGTGTCCATACGTCACTCCGCTTTTTTACAACCTGCGATCGCCCTTTCAGGCTTTATTTACGGGAGGTCTTCTTGACTAAGCCAGCCATACTCGCCCTTGCTGATGGCAGCATTTTTCGCGGCGAAGCCATTGGAGCCGACGGTCAAACCGTTGGAGAGGTGGTGTTCAACACCGCCATGACCGGCTATCAGGAAATCCTTACCGATCCTTCCTACGCCCAACAGATCGTTACCCTGACCTATCCGCACATCGGCAACACCGGCACCACGCCGGAAGATGTCGAGTCTGATCGTGTTTGGTCGGCGGGCCTGGTGATTCGTGACCTGCCACTGGTTGCGAGCAACTGGCGTAACACGATGTCGCTGTCCGATTACCTGAAAGCCAACAACGTTGTGGCGATCGCCGGTATCGATACGCGCCGCCTCACGCGCATCCTGCGTGAAAAAGGCTCGCAGAACGGCTGCATCATGGTCGGTGACAATATTTCCGAAGAGGCGGCGATTGCCGCAGCGCAAGGCTTCCCTGGCCTGAAGGGCATGGACCTGGCGAAAGTCGTCAGCGTCAAAGAGAAGTACGAGTGGCGTTCCACTGTGTGGGATCTGAAGACCGACAGCCACGCGACTATCGAGGCTGCCGATCTGCCTTACCACGTGGTCGCCTATGACTACGGCGTCAAGTACAACATCCTGCGCATGCTCGTCGAGCGCGGTTGCCGCGTGACCGTGGTGCCTGCGCAAACCCCTGCCAGCGATGTGCTCGCGATGCAGCCGGACGGTGTATTCCTGTCCAACGGCCCGGGTGACCCTGAGCCATGCGACTACGCTATCCAGGCCATCAAGGACGTGCTGGAGACCGAGATTCCGGTGTTCGGTATCTGCCTTGGCCACCAACTGCTGGCTTTGGCCTCCGGCGCCAAGACCCTGAAAATGGGCCACGGCCACCACGGTGCCAACCACCCGGTACAAGATCTGGACACCGGTGTTGTGATGATCACCAGCCAGAACCACGGTTTTGCGGTGGATGAAGCCTCCCTGCCGAGCAACGTGCGCGCCATTCACAAGTCGCTGTTCGACGGTTCCCTGCAAGGCATTGAGCGCACCGACAAGAGCGCGTTCAGCTTCCAGGGCCACCCTGAAGCCAGCCCGGGCCCGAACGACGTAGCGCCGCTGTTCGACCGTTTCATCAATGAGATGGCCAAGCGACGCTGACTGAGTGGCCTGCGGGCGGCCCCGTATCGCGGTGGCCCCCGCAGGCTCTTCAAAGATTGTTCAAGACGGCTTGCCGACTGACCTGCGGATTTGAGTGACAAACCCATGCCAAAACGTACAGACATAAAAAGCATCCTGATTCTCGGCGCTGGCCCGATCGTGATCGGCCAGGCCTGCGAATTCGACTACTCCGGCGCCCAGGCCTGTAAAGCCCTGCGCGAGGAGGGCTACCGCGTCATCCTGGTGAACTCCAACCCGGCCACCATCATGACCGACCCGGCCATGGCCGACGCCACCTACATCGAGCCGATCAAGTGGCAGACCGTTGCCAAGATCATCGAGAAAGAGCGCCCGGACGCGCTGCTGCCAACCATGGGCGGCCAGACCGCTCTGAACTGCGCCCTGGACCTGGAGCGCGAAGGCGTCCTGGAAAAGTTCGGCGTAGAGATGATCGGTGCCAATGCCGACACCATCGACAAGGCTGAAGACCGTTCGCGTTTCGACAAGGCCATGAAGTCGATCGGCCTGGCTTGCCCGCGTTCCGGTATCGCCCACAGCATGGAAGAGGCCAACGCGGTCCTCGAGACCCTGGGCTTCCCGTGCATTATCCGTCCGTCCTTCACCATGGGCGGCACCGGCGGCGGTATCGCTTACAACCGTGAAGAGTTTGAAGAAATCTGCGCTCGCGGCCTGGACCTGTCGCCGACCAAAGAGCTGCTGATCGACGAATCCCTGATCGGCTGGAAAGAATATGAGATGGAGGTTGTCCGCGATAAGAAGGACAACTGCATCATCGTCTGCTCCATCGAAAACTTCGACCCGATGGGCGTGCACACCGGTGACTCGATCACCGTGGCGCCAGCACAGACCCTGACCGACAAGGAATACCAGATCCTGCGTAACGCCTCCCTGGCGGTATTGCGCGAGATCGGCGTTGAAACCGGCGGTTCCAACGTTCAGTTCGGCATCTGCCCGGACACCGGCCGCATGGTCGTGATCGAGATGAACCCACGTGTATCGCGTTCTTCGGCACTGGCCTCGAAAGCGACTGGCTTCCCGATTGCGCGTATCGCTGCCAAGCTGGCTATCGGCTACACCTTGGACGAGCTGCAAAACGAAATCACCGGCGGCGCGATGCCGGCGTCTTTCGAGCCGTCTATCGACTACGTCGTGACCAAGCTGCCGCGCTTTGCCTTCGAGAAATTCGCCAAGGCGGATGCGCGCCTGACCACCCAGATGAAGTCTGTTGGTGAGGTCATGGCGATCGGCCGCACCTTCCAGGAGTCCTTGCAGAAAGCCCTGCGCGGCCTGGAAGTCGGCGTTTGCGGCCTGGACGAGAAGCTCGACCTGAGCAACCCGGAAAGCATGAGCATCCTCAAGCGCGAGCTGACCGTGCCGGGCGCCGAGCGTATCTGGTACGTGGCGGACGCCTTCCGTGCCGGCCTGAGCGTCGAAGATATCTTCGGCATGAACATGATCGACCCGTGGTTCCTGGTGCAGATCGAAGATCTGATCAAGGAAGAAGAGAGGGTCAAGACGCTGGGTCTGTCGTCTATCGACCGCGACCTGATGTTCCGCCTCAAGCGCAAAGGTTTCTCCGACCAGCGTCTGGCCAAGCTGCTGGGTGTGACCGAGAAGAACCTGCGCACTCATCGCCACAAGCTGGATATCTTCCCGGTCTACAAGCGCGTTGACACCTGCGCCGCGGAATTCGCCACCGACACGGCCTACATGTACTCCACCTATGAGGAAGAGTGCGAAGCCGCGCCGACGGGCCGCGACAAGATCATCATCCTGGGTGGCGGTCCGAACCGTATCGGCCAGGGCATCGAGTTCGACTACTGCTGCGTACACGCCGCCCTCGCCCTGCGCGAAGACGGGTACGAGACCATCATGGTCAACTGCAACCCGGAAACGGTTTCCACTGACTACGACACTTCCGACCGCCTGTACTTCGAGCCGGTAACGCTGGAAGACGTCTTGGAAATCTGCCGCGTCGAGAAGCCTAAAGGCGTGATCGTCCAGTACGGCGGCCAGACCCCGCTGAAATTGGCGCGCGCCCTCGAAGCCGCCGGCGTGCCGATCATCGGTACCAGCCCGGATGCGATTGACCGTGCCGAAGACCGTGAGCGTTTCCAGCAAATGGTTGAGCGCCTGAACCTGCGTCAGCCGCCGAACGCCACCGTGCGCAGCGAAGACGAAGCCATCCGCGCGGCCAGCAAGATCGGCTATCCGCTGGTGGTGCGTCCGTCCTACGTGCTGGGCGGCCGGGCGATGGAAATCGTCTACGAAGAAGAAGAACTCAAGCGCTACCTGCGTGATGCGGTGAAAGTCTCCAACGACAGCCCGGTGCTGCTGGACCACTTCCTCAACTGCGCCATCGAAATGGACGTGGATGCGGTCTGCGACGGCACGGATGTAGTCATCGGCGCCATCATGCAGCACATCGAACAAGCCGGTGTTCACTCCGGTGACTCGGCCTGCTCGCTGCCGCCGTACTCGCTGCCGGCGCACATCCAGGACGAGATGCGCGAACAGGTCAAGAAGATGGCCTTGGAATTGGGCGTTGTCGGCCTGATGAACGTACAGTTGGCGCTGCAAGGCGAAGACATCTACGTCATTGAAGTCAACCCGCGTGCTTCGCGTACCGTGCCGTTTGTTTCCAAGTGCATCGGTGTGTCCCTGGCCATGATCGCTGCGCGTGTGATGGCCGGTAAGACCCTGAAGGAAATCGGCTTTACCAAGGAAATCATTCCGAACTTCTACAGTGTGAAAGAGGCGGTGTTCCCATTCGCCAAGTTCCCTGGCGTGGACCCGATCCTGGGCCCAGAGATGAAGTCCACCGGTGAAGTGATGGGCGTGGGCGATACCTTTGGTGAAGCATTCGCCAAGGCCCAGATGGGCGCCAGCGAAGTGCTGCCAACCGGTGGTACCGCGTTTATCAGCGTGCGTGATGACGACAAGCCACTGGTTGCAGGGGTCGCCCGCGATCTGATCAACTTGGGCTTTGAAGTCGTGGCTACCGCCGGGACCGCCAAGCTGATCGAAGCTGCCGGCCTGAAAGTACGCCGCGTGAACAAGGTGACGGAAGGCCGTCCGCACGTGGTCGACATGATCAAGAATGACGAAGTCACCCTGATCATCAACACCACCGAAGGTCGTCAGTCGATCGCGGACTCCTATTCCATTCGTCGTAATGCCTTGCAGCACAAGATTTACTGCACCACTACCATTGCTGCTGGCGAAGCTATCTGTGAGGCGCTCAAGTTCGGTCCGGAAAAGACCGTGCGTCGCTTGCAGGATCTACACGCAGGATTGAAGGCATGATCAAATACCCAATGACCGTCCAGGGCGCCAAGGCCCTGGAAGAGGAACACGCCCATCTGACCAAGGTCGTACGTCCAAAGCTGAGCCAGGACATCGGTACGGCCCGCGAGCTGGGTGACTTGAAGGAAAACGCTGAATACCATGCTGCTCGTGAGCAGCAGGGTATGGTCGAGGCGCGGATTCGTGACATCGAGGGCCGGATTCAGAATCAGGTCATCATTGATGTCACCTCCATCCCTCATACCGGTAAAGTGATTTTCGGCACCACTGTTGAGATCGCCAACGTCGAGACTGATGAGCGCGTTGTCTATCACATCGTGGGTGAAGATGAAGCTGACTTCAAACTCGGCAAGATCTCTGTTGGTTCGCCGCTGGCCCGCGCCTTGATTGCCAAGGAAGAGGGTGATGTGGTGGCCGTCAAGACGCCGGGTGGCGTGATCGAGTACGAGATTGTCGAAGTTCGTCACATCTGAAAGACGGCGCCCGCTGCGTGCGGGCGCCATGCTTTGGCAGCTCTCTCAGATGCTTTGGGTGGGCGGCCTATGGCTGTTGCATATTGGTGTATTGCCGGCGTTGGGCCTGATTGGCCTGGCGCCGCTGCTGATCGATGAGATCGACGGATTGCTGAGTGCGCTGCTGGTGAGTTTTGCGGCGGCGTGCGTGCTGCTTCAGGTGTTGGTGCTGGTCAAGGCTGAAGGCCTGAAGAGTTTGTGGCGGGATATTCGCGGGCAACTGCTGCTGATGGCGCTGTATGCATGCGCAATGTTTTGCGTGGTGCATGTGTGGCTGCCGCAAGCGTTGCGCTGGCAGTTATTCAGCTATCTTGTGCTAGGGTTCTCTGGCCTGGTGCTGGTTATGCAACCTGCGCCGGGATGGAGTGGCGGGGCGCGCGAAGCACGCCCTTGACCCTTTTCATCATTTGAAGCGATGAACGTTCGACAGTTGCTTGTTGACGCTGAAATTCTTGCGATACAGCAGCGCCATCTTGCCGATGACCTGAACCAGGTCCGCTTTGCCGACCTTGCACAATTCTGCAACGGCGGCCAGGCGCGCTTCGCGATCAAGGATGTTGACCTTGATCTTGATCAGTTCGTGATCGTTCAGTGCGCGCTCGAATTCGGCTAGCACACCCTCAGTCAAACCGTTGTCTGCCACAATCAGAACTGGTTTCAGATGGTGGCCAATGGATTTGTACTGTTTCTTCTGCTCTTGAGTGAGCGGCATAATCTGACCCCTGCGTCTGATCTTGTAAAAAGCGGCGGCCAGTTTACCCGAGCGAGTCCGGGACCGCCCAGTTAATCACGACCCGTTTTATTTTTTCGAGGTGGCCCGTGGCCCGTTCCAAAACCAGCCTTAAGTGGCTACAAGAACATTTCAATGATCCTTACGTCAAAAAGGCGCAAAAGGACGGCTATCGTTCCCGTGCCAGCTACAAGCTGCTGGAGATCCAGGACAAGGACAAACTGATCCGTCCAGGCATGAGCGTTATCGATCTCGGCGCGGCCCCCGGTGGCTGGTCCCAGGTGACCAGTCGTCTGATTGGTGGGCAAGGTCGATTGATCGCTTCGGACATCCTCGAGATGGACAGCATCCCGGACGTGACCTTTGTTCACGGCGATTTTACCGAGGACAAGGTATTGGCCGAGATCCTGGAGGCTGTGGGAAATTCGCAGGTAGACCTTGTGATTTCCGACATGGCCCCCAATATGAGTGGATTACCGGCTGTTGATATGCCGCGTGCCATGTTCCTGTGTGAGCTGGCGCTGGACTTGGCAGGTCGGGTGTTACGTCCGGGTGGTGATTTCCTGGTGAAGGTGTTCCAGGGCGAAGGTTTCGACGAGTACCACAAGAACATTCGCAAGTTGTTCGACAAGGTGCAGACCCGCAAACCGGATTCTTCCCGTGACAGGTCCAGGGAGCAGTATCTGCTGTGCCGTGGCTACCGCGGCGTCGAAGGCGCTGCGAGTGAAGAGCGTTTTTGAGAAATTCGAGGAGGGCGATAGGTTTTTTTATATCGCTTTCGTCACGAAGCTTTACGAATATTGCGTAGTCAAAGTTTCACAAAGGGTTACAGACGGCGCCTGCCAGAGTTGTAGGTAATGTAGTAAGTTAGGCCGGTGAATATCATGCGAAGCGCGCGCCAGTAGCGGAGCTTGCTTCAGAGGGTAGTTAATTGAACGATATGGCAAAGAATCTGATCCTGTGGTTGATCATTGCGGCTGTCCTGGTGACGGTGATGAACAACTTCTCCAGCCCTAACGAGCCGCAGACCCTCAACTATTCCGACTTCATCCAGCAAGTTAAGGATGGCAAGGTCGAACGCGTAGCGGTTGATGGCTACGTGATTACCGGTAAGCGCAACGATGGCGACAGCTTCAAGACCATTCGTCCTGCCATTCAGGACAACGGTCTCATCGGTGACCTGGTGGATAACAAGGTCGTTGTGGAAGGCAAGCAGCCTGAGCAGCAAAGCATCTGGACTCAACTCCTGGTGGCCAGCTTCCCGATCCTGGTGATTATCGCCGTGTTCATGTTCTTCATGCGCCAGATGCAAGGCGGTGCGGGAGGCAAGGGTGGGCCGATGAGCTTTGGCAAGAGCAAGGCGCGCCTGCTCTCCGAAGACCAGGTAAAAACCACTTTGGCTGACGTTGCAGGTTGCGACGAAGCCAAGGAAGAAGTCGGCGAGTTGGTCGAGTTCCTGCGTGATCCGGGCAAATTCCAGCGTCTGGGTGGCCGTATCCCTCGCGGTGTGCTGATGGTGGGCCCACCGGGTACCGGTAAAACCTTGCTGGCCAAGGCGATTGCCGGCGAAGCCAAGGTGCCTTTCTTTACAATTTCCGGTTCTGACTTCGTCGAAATGTTTGTCGGCGTCGGCGCCAGCCGTGTTCGCGATATGTTCGAGCAGGCCAAGAAGCACGCGCCATGCATCATCTTCATCGACGAAATCGATGCCGTTGGTCGCCATCGTGGCGCTGGTATGGGTGGCGGTCACGATGAGCGTGAGCAGACCCTCAACCAGTTGCTGGTAGAGATGGATGGTTTCGAGATGAATGACGGCATTATCGTCATCGCCGCAACCAACCGTCCCGACGTGCTGGACCCCGCGTTGCTGCGTCCGGGCCGTTTTGACCGCCAGGTTGTGGTCGGCCTGCCGGACATTCGTGGCCGTGAGCAGATCCTGAAAGTACACATGCGCAAGGTGCCGATGGGTGACGACGTGGCTCCGGCTGTGATCGCCCGTGGTACTCCCGGCTTCTCCGGTGCTGACCTGGCAAACCTGGTGAACGAGGCGTCGCTGTTCGCTGCCCGTACTGGCAAGCGCATCGTTGAGATGAAAGAGTTCGAATTGGCGAAAGACAAGATCATGATGGGCGCCGAGCGCAAATCCATGGTCATGTCCGAGAAAGAGAAGCAGAACACCGCTTATCACGAGGCCGGTCACGCCATTGTAGGTCGTGTTGTGCCTGAGCATGACCCGGTCTATAAAGTGTCGATCATTCCCCGTGGTCGGGCACTCGGTGTGACCATGTTCCTGCCGGAAGAGGATCGTTACAGCCTCTCCAAGCGTGCGCTGATCAGCCAGATCTGCTCGCTGTATGGTGGCCGTATTGCTGAGGAAATGACCCTTGGCTTTGATGGTGTGACCACTGGCGCCTCCAATGACATTATGCGTGCCAGCCAGATTGCGCGAAACATGGTGACCAAGTGGGGCTTGTCGGAAAAACTCGGCCCATTGATGTACGCCGAAGAAGAAGGCGAAGTGTTCCTGGGTCGTGGTGGCGGTGGGCAAAGCGCCAGCTTCTCGGGTGAGACAGCCAAGCTGATCGACTCCGAAGTTCGCAGCATCATTGACCAGTGCTACGGCACGGCCAAGCAGATCCTGACTGACAACCGTGACAAGCTGGACGCCATGGCTGATGCATTGATGAAGTACGAAACCATCGATGCCGACCAGATCGACGACATCATGGCGGGCCGTGCGCCGCGTGAGCCGCGCGACTGGGAAGGTGGTTCGGGTACTTCGGGCACTCCGCCTGTGGTGCAGAATGAGCGCCCTGAAACGCCTATCGGCGGCCCGGCAGCTGATCACTAAGGTTTGAAATGACTTCTGCTTTGTCCTCTACCCGGTTGCCTTGCGGCAACCGGGTTCTTGATTTGGCCCGGACGCATGTCATGGGCATCCTCAATGTAACCCCTGACTCCTTTTCCGATGGTGGCCGCTTCAGTCAGCTGGACGCCGCGTTGCACCACGCCGAGGCGATGGTGGCTGCCGGTGCGACGTTGATTGATGTGGGAGGGGAATCGACCCGTCCTGGCGCCCGCGTTGTTTCTCCATTGGAGGAGCTGGAGCGGGTGGCGCCGGTGGTTGAGCGTATTGCCCGTGAGCTGGATGTCATCATCTCGGTAGACACCTCCACCCCGGCAGTGATGCGCGAAACCGCGCGTCTCGGAGCGGGGTTGATCAATGATGTGCGTTCGCTTCAGCGCGACGGCGCCCTTGATGCGGCCGCTGCAACTGGCTTGCCCGTCTGCCTCATGCATATGCTGGGTGAGCCCGGCAACATGCAGGACAATCCGCATTACGACGACCTGGTTGGCGAGGTGGGTGGGTTTCTTGCTGAGAGGATTGCCCAGTGTGTGGCTGTGGGTATTGCGCCCGAACAGATCATACTCGATCCGGGGTTTGGCTTTGCCAAGACCCTGCAGCACAATCTAAGCCTGTTCAAACACATGGACGCCTTGCACGCCCTTGGTCGCCCGCTGTTGGTCGGCGTTTCGCGCAAGAGCATGATAGGGCTCGCCTTGAATCGCCCGGTCGGCGAACGCCTGTATGGCGGCCTGGCGCTTGCGGCGCTTGCTGTAACCAAGGGCGCACGTATTTTGCGTGTGCATGATGTCGCCGAAACGGTCGATGTGGTGCGCATGCTCGCTGCTGTAGAATCAGCCGAATAAGAATGATGGAGCACTTATGACTAAGAAATATTTTGGCACCGACGGCATTCGTGGTCGGGTCGGCGAATTCCCGATCACCCCTGATTTCATGCTCAAGCTGGGTTGGGCGGCAGGCATGGCGTTCCGTAGCATGGGCGCGTGTCGCATCCTGGTGGGCAAGGACACCCGTATTTCGGGCTACATGTTTGAATCCGCGCTGGAGGCCGGCCTGTCCGCCGCCGGCGCCGACGTGATGCTGCTGGGCCCTATGCCCACGCCGGCAATCGCTTACCTGACGCGTACCTTCCACGCTGAAGCCGGTATTGTGATCAGCGCCTCCCACAATCCTCATGATGACAATGGCATCAAGTTTTTCTCGGGCCAGGGTACCAAACTGCCTGACGAGATCGAGCTGATGATCGAAGAGCTGTTGGATGCGCCGATGACGGTGGTTGAGTCCAGCAAGCTGGGCAAGGTGTCGCGCATTAACGACGCGTCAGGTCGCTATATCGAATTTTGTAAAAGCAGTGTTCCGAGCAGCACCAATTTTGCAGGCTTGAAGATTGTTGTCGATTGCGCCCATGGGGCGACCTACAAGGTGGCGCCGAGCGTCTTCAAGGAACTGGGTGCACAGGTCACCGTGCTGTCGGCTCAGCCTAACGGCTTGAACATCAACGACAATTGCGGCTCTACCCACATGGAGCAGCTGCAGGCTGCTGTGCTGGCTGAGCATGCGGACCTGGGCATCGCTTTTGACGGCGATGGCGACCGTGTCCTGATGGTGGATCACACCGGCACGATCGTGGATGGTGATGACCTGTTGTTCATCATTGCCCGTGACCTGCATGAGCGTAACAAGCTGCAAGGTGGTGTGGTCGGCACCCTGATGAGTAATCTCGGGCTGGAATTGGCGTTGGCAGAACTGGGGATTCCCTTTATTCGCGCCAATGTCGGTGACCGCTACGTGATCGCCGAGCTGCTGGAGCGTAACTGGTTGGTTGGCGGTGAGAATTCCGGTCATGTGGTCTGCTTCCAGCACACCACCACGGGTGACGCGATCATCGCCGCGCTACAGGTGCTGTTGGCCCTGCGTCGCCGCGAGGAGAGCCTGGCCCAGGCACGCCAAGCCCTGCGCAAGTGCCCGCAAGTGCTGCTCAATGTGCGTTTTGCCGGTGGCGAAAACCCCATCGAGCACCCTGCTGTCAAAGAGGCTTGCGAACGCGTGACCCAGGCAATGGCGGGGCGCGGGCGTGTGTTGCTGCGCAAGTCCGGCACAGAGCCGTTGGTGCGCGTGATGGTCGAAGGCGAGGACGAAACACAGGTTCGCGGCCATGCCGAAGACCTGGCAAAACTGGTAACTGAAGTTTGCGCCTGAATTCGGCTTGCCAGTGATGATGTGGTTGGGTAACATCTGCGCCCACTTTGACCGACGGGGTACAGCATGCGTCGCACTATGGTAGCTGGTAACTGGAAGATGCACGGTACCCGCGCCAGTGTCGCTGAGCTGATCAACGGCCTTCGTCACTTGGCCTTGCCTAGCGGTGTTGATGTCGCGGTGTTCCCGCCTTGCTTGCATATCAACCAAGTGGTTGATGGCTTGAAGGGCAAGTCGATTCAGGTCGGCGCGCAGAACTCTGCGGTAGAGCCGATGCAAGGTGCGTTGACCGGCGAGATTTCGCCGAGTCAGCTGGTTGATGCGGGTTGTTCCTATGTGCTTGTCGGGCACTCCGAGCGTCGCCAGATGATGGGCGAGCGGGATGGGACGCTCAACCGCAAGTTCGCCGCAGCACAGGCTTGTGGCTTGATTCCGGTGTTGTGCATAGGGGAGACCCTTGAGCAGCGCGAATCGGGCAAGACTCTTGAAGTTGTCTCGCGTCAGCTGGGCAGCATCATCGAGGAGCTGGGTGTTGGTGCATTTGCAAAGGCGGTCATTGCTTACGAGCCGGTCTGGGCCATTGGCACCGGGCTGACTGCTACACCGCAACAGGCGCAGGATGTGCACGCAGCCATCCGCGCGCAGTTGGCGGCAGAGAATTCTGAAGTCGCACAAGGTGTGCGGCTTCTATACGGCGGCAGCGTGAAGGCGGCCAATGCGGTCGAACTGTTCGGCATGCCGGATATCGATGGGGGGCTCATTGGTGGAGCTTCCCTGAATGCAGATGAGTTCGGTGCGATCTGTCGCGCCGCGGGAAACTGAAAAAATGCTGGAAACAGTCGTAGTCGTTTTTCATCTGTTGGCTGCCCTGAGCGTAGTTGCTCTGGTTTTGTTGCAACAGGGTAAAGGTGCGGATGCTGGTGCGTCTTTCGGTGCAGGTGCTTCAAATACTGTGTTCGGAAGCCAAGGTTCCTCTACCTTTCTTAGTAAGTTTACTGCTATACTTGCCGCAGGTTTCTTCATAACCAGCTTAGGGTTAGGTTACTTTGCTAAAGAGAAAGCTCATGTGCTGACTCAAGTAGGTTTGCCAAACCCAGCAGTGTTGGAAGTTCCAAAAGCAAAACCGGCTTCTGATGATGTCCCGGTGCTTCAAGAGCAAAAGTCGGCTACTCCAGCGACTGACGTACCTCCAGCTCAAGAGCAGAAGTAAGAAGGGTTGTAAACGCTGTATTGCCGAGGTGGTGGAATTGGTAGACACGCAACCTTGAGGTGGTTGTGCCCATAGGGTGTAGGGGTTCGAGTCCCCTTCTCGGTACCAATTATCAGGAGAGCCCGCTGTTGCGGGCTTTCTTGTAGGTGGAAGGTTACATTGACCCTGCAAGGGATCGGTCGTATACTTCCGCCCCAGCTTTGTCGCGGGGTGGAGCAGTCTGGTAGCTCGTCGGGCTCATAACCCGAAGGTCGTCGGTTCAAATCCGGCCCCCGCAACCAGTTTTAGCGGAGCCCCTTTTAAGGGGCTTTTTGTTAGCTGGACACTTTCAACGCCGCTGTTCGACGGCGTTTCAAGGATGGGCGTTTCGCCCATTTTTTTATTTTGCACAGCATGCACATACATGCACGAGGGGGTTCAGGTGTCGAGCAAGCTAGAAGAGTTGCAGGCCTTGTTGGCCCCGGTGGTCGTGGCCCTAGGCTATGAATGCTGGGGTATTGAGTTTTCGGCTCAAGGTCGCCACTCAATGTTGCGCGTTTATATCGATAAAGAGGGCGGCGTGCTGGTGGACGATTGTGCCATTGTCAGCCGTCAGATCAGCGGTGTGCTGGATGTTGAAGATCCAATCTCCGTTGAATACACCCTTGAAGTTTCCTCGCCAGGCATGGAACGCCCACTGTTCACTATCGAGCAGTTTGCTAAATATGCCGGTGAACAAGTGAAGATCAAGCTGCGCTCCCCCTTTGAAGGGCGACGCAACTTTCAGGGCCTTCTGCGCGGTGTAGAAGAGCAGGATGTCGTGGTGCAGGTAGAAGACCATGAGTTCCTGTTGCCGATCGATATGATCGACAAGGCCAACATTATTCCCAGTTTTGACTGAGACGCGGATCCCGCGGATCCAATGGCTTGCGAAAGGCGAGGCGTACGATGAGCAAAGAAGTACTGCTGGTTGTTGAGTCGGTATCCAATGAAAAGGGTGTACCGGCAAGCGTGATTTTTGAAGCGTTGGAGCTGGCCCTGGCCACTGCTACCAAGAAACGTTTTGAAGACGAAGTAGATCTGCGTGTGGAAATCAACCGCCACACCGGTGCCTATGAGACTTTCCGTCGTTGGACGGTGGTCGAAGAGGACGATCTTGATGATCCGGCAATCGAAACCTGGCCAAGCAAGGTTGCGCAAACGCATCCGGGCGCTCAGGTTGGCGATGTTGTTGAAGAAAAGATCGAGTCGATCGAATTCGGCCGTATTGCTGCACAGACCGCCAAGCAGGTCATCGTGCAGAAGGTTCGCGAAGCCGAGCGCGCTCAAGTCGTTGACGCCTATCGCGAACGCCTGGGTGAAATCATCTCCGGCACCGTGAAAAAAGTTACCCGCGACAACGTGATCGTCGACCTGGGCAACAACGCCGAAGCGTTGCTGGCCCGCGAAGACATCATCTCTCGCGAAACCTTCCGTGTCGGCGTGCGCTTGCGTGCGCTGCTCAAGGAAATCCGCACCGAGAACCGCGGCCCACAGTTGATCCTGTCGCGTACCGCGCCGGAAATGCTGATCGAGCTGTTCCGTATCGAAGTGCCGGAAATCGCCGAAGGCCTGATCGAAGTGATGGCTGCGTCCCGTGACCCGGGTTCGCGTGCCAAGATCGCGGTCCGCTCCAAGGACAAACGCATCGACCCGCAAGGCGCTTGCATCGGTATGCGCGGTTCGCGCGTCCAGGCAGTGTCGGGCGAATTGGGCGGTGAGCGTGTGGACATCGTCCTGTGGGACGATAACCCGGCGCAGTTCGTGATCAACGCCATGTCGCCAGCTGAAGTGGCGGCAATTATCGTTGACGAAGATGCCCATGCAATGGACATCGCCGTTGGCGCAGACAATCTGGCTCAGGCCATTGGTCGTGGTGGTCAGAACGTGCGTCTGGCCAGCCAACTGACCGGTTGGACCCTGAACGTGATGACCGAATCGGACATCCAGGCTAAGCAGCAAGCTGAAACCGGTGACATCCTGCGCAACTTCATCGAAGAGTTGGAAGTCGATGAAGAACTGGCACAGGTGCTGGTAGATGAAGGCTTCACCAGCCTGGAAGAGATTGCCTACGTACCGTTGGAAGAAATGCTCAACATCGACGGCTTTGACGAGGATATCGTCAACGAGCTCCGCGCTCGGGCCAAGGATCGTTTGTTGACTAAAGCCATCGCTACTGAGGAAAAGCTGGCAGACGCCCATCCGGCCGAAGACCTGCTCTCGCTTGAGGGTATGGACAAGGATTTGGCGATGGAACTGGCGGTGCGCGGCGTAATTACCCGCGAAGACCTGGCCGAGCAGTCTATTGACGATCTGCTCGACATCGACGGCATTGACGAAGATCGTGCCGGCAAGTTGATCATGGCCGCCCGAGCCCATTGGTTCGAGTAATTAGGCGCGGCCTGAGGAGAGAAGTGCATGACGCAAGTCACGGTGAAACAACTGGCCGATGAGGTCAAAACACCGGTAGAGCGCCTGTTGCAGCAGATGCGTGAGGCAGGTCTGCCGCACACCGCCGCCGATGAAGGTGTGAGCGATAGTGAGAAGCAGTCTTTGCTGACTCACTTGAAGAGCAGCCACAAGGCGAAAGTGGAAGAACCGCGCAAGATTACATTGCAGCGCAAAACCACCAGCACCCTGCGGGTTGCAGGTAGCAAGAGCATCAGCGTTGAAGTACGCAAGAAGAAAGTCTTCGTACAGCGCAGCCCGGAAGAAATCGAAGCCGAGCGCAAACGCGAGCTGGAAGAACGTCGCGCAGTAGAAAATGCTGCACGTCAGAAGGCTGAAGAAGAAGCCAAGCGTCGCGCCGAAGAAGAAGCGCGTCGCCAGCCTGCTGCTGCGCAACCTGCTGCCACTGACGCGGTCGCCGCCCCTGTTGAAGCTGTGCGTGAGGCTGCCCCGGCTGCCGCTGCACCTGCTCCTGCAGCAGATGCCCGCAAGCGCGACGAGCCTCGTCGTCCGGACAAACCACGTGCTGACGACAACAATCGTCGCGGTGGTGGTGGCGATGGCGAGCGTAAAAACGCTCCGCACCGCGCCTCGGTCAAAGAGAAAGCGCCTGCGCCACGCGTTGCCCCACGTACCACCGACGAAGAAAGCGATGGCTTCCGTCGTGGTGGTCGCGGCAAGGCCAAGCTGAAGAAGCGCAACGCCCACGGTTTCCAGAGCCCAACCGGCCCTGTCGTGCGTGAAGTGAAGATCGGCGAGACCATCACTGTGGGCGATCTGGCCCAGCAGATGTCGGTCAAGGCTGCTGAAATCATCAAGTTCATGTTCAAGCTGGGCACTCCAGCCACCATCAACCAGGTACTGGACCAGGAAACTGCCCAGTTGGTTGCTGAAGAGCTGGGCCACAAAGTGACCCTGGTCAGCGACACCGCCCTGGAAGATTCCCTGGCCGAGTCCCTGAAGTTTGAAGGTGAAGCGGTTTCCCGTGCGCCGGTTGTGACCGTAATGGGCCACGTTGACCACGGTAAGACTTCCCTGCTCGACTACATCCGTCGTGCCAAGGTTGCCGCAGGCGAAGCCGGTGGTATTACCCAGCACATCGGTGCATACCACGTTGAAACCGAGCGCGGCATGGTCACCTTCCTCGACACCCCAGGTCACGCCGCGTTTACCGCAATGCGTGCCCGTGGTGCCAAGGCGACCGACATCGTGATCCTGGTGGTTGCAGCGGACGACGGCGTAATGCCGCAGACCATTGAAGCTGTCCAGCACGCCAAGGCTGCCGGTGTTCCTCTGGTCGTTGCCGTGAACAAAATCGACAAGCCGGGCGCTGATCTCGATCGCATCCGTAGCGAACTGTCGGTTCACGGCGTGACGTCCGAGGAATGGGGTGGCGAGACGCCATTCGTATCGGTCTCGGCAAAAATGGGTACCGGCGTTGACGAACTGCTCGAAGCGGTCCTGTTGCAAGCCGAAGTCCTGGAACTGACCGCTACTCCATCGGCTCCTGGCCGTGGCGTCGTGGTTGAGTCCCGTCTCGACAAGGGCCGTGGCCCGGTTGCTACCGTGCTGGTTCAAGACGGTACCCTGCGCCAAGGCGACATGGTGCTGGTCGGTTCGAACTACGGCCGTGTACGTGCCATGCTCGACGAGAACGGCAAGCCAATCAAGGAAGCCGGTCCTGCCATCCCAGTCGAGATTCTCGGCCTGGACGGTACGCCGGATGCTGGCGACGAGATGAGCGTAGTGGCCGACGAGAAGAAAGCCCGTGAAGTGGCTCTGTTCCGTCAAGGCAAGTTCCGCGAGGTCAAGCTGGCCCGTGCTCACGCCGGCAAGCTGGAAAACATCTTCGAGAACATGGGCCAGGAAGAGAAGAAGACGCTTAACATCGTCCTCAAGTCTGACGTTCGTGGTTCCCTCGAAGCGTTGAACGGCGCCTTGAACGGCCTGGGTAACGACGAAGTGCAAGTGCGCGTTGTCGGTGGCGGTGTCGGTGGTATCACCGAATCCGACGCCAACCTGGCACTGGCTTCCAACGCTGTACTGTTCGGCTTCAACGTGCGTGCCGATGCTGGCGCTCGCAAGATCGTCGAGCAGGAAGGCCTGGACATGCGTTACTACAACGTCATCTACGACATCATCGAAGACGTCAAGAAAGCCCTTACCGGCATGCTTGGCAGCGACGTCCGGGAGAACATCCTGGGTATCGCCGAGGTGCGTGACGTGTTCCGCTCGCCGAAATTCGGTGCGATCGCCGGCTGTATGGTGGTTGAAGGCACTGTGTACCGTAACCGTCCAATCCGTGTACTGCGTGAAGACATCGTTATCTTCGAAGGCGAGCTGGAATCCCTGCGCCGCTTCAAGGATGACGCTGCCGAAGTACGTGCCGGCATGGAATGCGGTATCGGCGTCAAGAGCTACAACGACGTCAAGGTTGGCGACAAGATCGAAGTCTTCGAGAAGGTTCAGGTTGCTCGCAGCCTCTAACTCGCGCACTTCAGGAGCCGCGCAGCGTGTGGGCATGCAGATGCCCCGCGCAGCGTCAGGACTCTAAACGCAACGCCCGGTCTGGCTTTTGTCAGGCCGGGCGTTTGCCGCTTTCAGACCCCACGGGTTTCACCGTGTGGCAGTAACAGGTAACAAGACATGGCAAAAGAATACAGCCGTACCCAGCGTATCGGCGATCAGATGCAGCGTGAGCTGGCCCAACTGATCCGTCGCGAAGTCAAAGACCCACGCGTTGGCCTAGTCACCATTACCGCTGTTGAAGTGAGCCGTGACGTGGGTCACGCCAAGATCTTCATCACCGTGATGGGGCAGGACAGCAGCGAAGAAATCGCGCAAAGCATCAAGGTGCTCAACTCCGCCGCAGGTTTCCTGCGTATGCAGTTGGCCCGTGAAATGAAGCTGCGCAGCGTTCCGCAGTTGCACTTCCACTACGACGAAAGCGTCGTGCGTGGCGCGCACCTGTCGGCCCTGATCGAACGCGCCGTGGCTGAAGACAGCCAGCATCCGTCCACACCTGACGACGCCAAGGAGTAAGCGGTGGCTCAGGTCAAACGTATTCGTCGCAACGTCAGTGGCATCATTCTGCTCGACAAACCCATTGGCTTTACCTCCAATGCCGCGTTGCAGAAGGTTCGCTGGCTGCTCAACGCCGAGAAGGCCGGGCACACCGGCAGCCTTGATCCATTGGCCACCGGTGTATTGCCGTTGTGCTTTGGCGAGGCCACCAAGTTTTCGCAATACCTGCTTGATTCCGACAAGGGTTACGAAACCCTGATGCAACTGGGCAAGACCACCACCACGGCAGATGCCGAAGGTGATGTTTTGCAGGTTCGCGACGTGACCGTTGGTCGTGCGGATATCGAAGCTGCCTTACCCGCTTTTCGTGGGCAAATCAGTCAGATACCGCCGATGTACTCGGCACTCAAGCGCGATGGCCAGCCACTTTACAAGCTGGCACGTGCGGGCGAAGTAGTGGAGCGCGAACCGCGTTCTGTTACTATTGCGCGCTTGGAATTGCTCGCTTGCGAAGGCGACACTGCCCGTTTGGCCGTGGACTGCAGCAAAGGCACCTATATCCGTACCCTGGTGGAAGATATTGGTGAAAAGCTCGGTTGCGGCGCGTACGTTGCAGAACTGCGACGCACCCAGGCCGGGCCTTTCAGCCTGGCCCAGACGGTCACGCTGGAAGAGTTGGAAGCGGTACATGCCGAAGGCGGCAATGAAGCGGTTGATCGCTTCCTGATGCCATCGGACAGCGGTTTGCTCGATTGGCCGCTGCTGCACTTCTCGGAGCACAGCGCGTTCTACTGGCTCAACGGCCAGCCGGTACGCGCCCCGGATGCCCCGAAGTTCGGCATGGTGCGAGTACAGGATCATAACGGTCGCTTTATCGGTATCGGTGAAGTGAGCGAAGACGGGCGCATCGCGCCGCGTCGGCTGATTCGGTCAGAATGACCGGACGAGTGTGGCTGTTAACAGGCATGGTCACTACTCATTTTTAGATACAGGGATTTGTCCCTGGCCTGTTGAAACTGCCCTTTGGGTGGTTTCCTTAAAAAAAGGATTGCCTCATGGCTCTCGACGTTCAAGAAAAAGCACAAATCGTAGCTGACTATCAGCAAGCTGTTGGTGACACTGGTTCGCCAGAAGTGCAAGTTGCACTGCTGACCCACAACATCAACAAACTGCAAGGTCACTTCAAGGCCAACGGTAAAGACCACCACTCCCGTCGTGGTCTGATCCGCATGGTAAACCAGCGCCGTAAGCTGCTGGACTACCTGAAAGGCAAGGATCTGGGTCGTTATCAGACTCTGATCGGTCGCCTGGGTCTGCGTCGCTAATCAGCGATTGCGCTAGAGGTTGGTTGTCTGCCGTGTGTCAGTGGGATTCCCGCTGGCCCATGGTAGGCTCCCAGCCTCAAGTTTTATCTGGATACACGTTTTACCCTGGACGAGCGTCGGGCCGATTCCCGTCATTGCCCAAGAATTTCGCAAGAAGACAAGTTCCCCCAAGAGCCACAAAGAAGGTAGGACACCGTGAACCCGGTTATCAAAAAATTCCAGTTCGGTCAGTCGACCGTTACCCTCGAGACAGGCCGTATCGCCCGTCAAGCCTCCGGCGCAGTGCTGGTTACCGTTGACGACGACGTGACCGTATTGGTGACCGTTGTTGGCGCCAAGACCGCTGACCCGAGCAAGGGCTTCTTCCCTCTGTCCGTTCACTACCAGGAAAAGACTTACGCTGCCGGTAAGATCCCTGGCGGTTTCTTCAAGCGCGAAGGCCGTCCTTCCGAGAAAGAAACCCTGACTTCCCGACTGATCGACCGTCCGATCCGTCCGCTGTTCCCAGAAGGCTTCATGAACGAAGTGCAGGTTGTCTGCACCGTCGTTTCCACCAGCAAGAAGACCGATCCGGACATCGCTGCGATGATCGGTACCTCGGCTGCCCTGGCCATCTCCGGTATTCCTTTCGATGGCCCGATCGGCGCTGCCCGCGTTGCGTTCCACGAAAGCACCGGCTACCTGCTGAACCCGACTTACGAGCAACAGAAAGCCTCGAGCCTGGACATGGTCGTTGCCGGTACTTCCGAAGCCGTATTGATGGTTGAATCGGAAGCCAAAGAGCTGACCGAAGACCAGATGCTGGGTGCCGTACTGTTTGCTCACGACGAGTTCCAGGTTGTGATCAACGCGGTTAAAGAATTGGCTGCCGAAGCTGCCAAGCCGACCTGGACCTGGGCTGCTGCCCCGGAAGCCACCGAACTGCTGGGCGCTATCCGCTCCGAGTTCGGCGCTGCCATCTCCGACGCCTACACCATCACCGTCAAGGCTGACCGTTACGCTCGCCTGGGCGAGTTGAAAGACCAGGTTGTTGCCAAGCTGTCCGGTGAAGAAGGCCAGCCTTCTTCCAGCGAAGTCAAAGCGGCTTTCGGTGAGATCGAATACCGTACCGTTCGCGAAAACATCGTTAACGGCAAGCCACGTATCGACGGTCGCGACACCCGCACCGTACGCCCGCTGAACATCGAAGTCGGCGTACTGCCCAAGACCCACGGTTCGGCGCTGTTCACCCGTGGCGAAACCCAGGCCTTGGTGGTTGCGACCCTGGGTACTGCCCGTGACGCACAACTGCTGGACACCCTGGAAGGCGAGAAAAAAGACCCCTTCATGCTGCACTACAACTTCCCTCCGTTCTCGGTGGGCGAGTGTGGTCGTATGGGCGGTGCAGGTCGTCGCGAAATCGGTCACGGCCGTCTGGCTCGCCGTTCGGTTCAGGCCATGCTGCCTGCCGCTGACGTGTTCCCGTACACCATCCGTGTTGTATCGGAAATCACCGAGTCCAACGGTTCCAGCTCCATGGCTTCGGTCTGCGGTGCTTCCCTGGCACTGATGGACGCCGGTGTGCCAATGAAGGCACCGGTTGCCGGTATCGCCATGGGCCTGGTTAAAGAAGGCGAGAAGTTCGCCATCCTGACCGACATCCTGGGTGACGAAGACCACCTGGGCGACATGGACTTCAAAGTAGCCGGTACCGCTAAAGGTGTGACCGCGCTGCAGATGGACATCAAGATCAAGGGCATCACCGAAGAAATCATGGAAATCGCTCTGGGCCAAGCCCTGGAAGCGCGCCTGAACATCCTCGGCCAGATGAACCAGATCATTGGTCAGTCCCGCACCGAACTGTCGGAAAATGCTCCGACCATGATCGCGATGAAAATCGACACCGACAAAATCCGTGATGTCATCGGTAAAGGCGGCGCGACCATCCGTGCGATCTGTGAAGAAACCAAGGCTTCGATCGACATCGAAGACGACGGCTCGATCAAGATCTTCGGCGAAACCAAGGAAGCGGCTGAGGCAGCACGCCAGCGCGTCCTGGGTATCACCGCTGAGGCCGAGATCGGCAAGATCTACGTCGGCAAGGTTGAGCGCATCGTCGACTTCGGCGCGTTCGTCAACATCCTCCCAGGCAAAGACGGTCTGGTTCACATCTCCATGCTGAGCGATGCTCGCGTTGAGAAAGTGACCGACATTCTGAAAGAAGGCCAAGAAGTGGAAGTGCTGGTACTGGACGTGGACAACCGCGGCCGTATCAAGCTGTCCATCAAGGACGTTGCAGCAGCCAAGGCTTCGGGCGTTTAATCACCCGCAGGCTTTACGCTGAAAAAAGGACTCTTCGGAGTCCTTTTTTTATGGGCGCAAGAAAATGAAGCAGAATCAGCTGTTTAGCGCCGCCCAAAAGCCGCAACTTGCATGCAGGCACGATGAGCTTCATGCAAGTTGCACGATTTCGAAAATTCATGCTTTTCATAAGTCATTGTTTAATAGGGGATTTAACCTGTTCGGCGACTTGGCACACTGCCTGCAATATCCCTGGTAGCGCTGCAGCATGAAGGTTTACGCCTGCAGACTTTTAATAAAACAGGAGTTACTCGTATGAAGAAGTTCGCTCTCGCTACTGCTACCGCTCTGACCCTGGCCATGGGTGCTAACGTAGCCTTTGCTCAGACTTCCCAAGCCCCTATGACTTTGGCGGCTGGTGAAGCGACCAAGGCTAAGGAAAGCGTTTCGGATACTTGGATCACCACTAAAGTCAAAACTGACCTGCTGACCGAAAAAGGCATTCCAGGTTCGGACATCAAGGTTGAGACCAACAAAGGTGTGGTTTCCCTGTCCTCCGACGTCGCTATCTCGGATTCGCAGAAAGCTACTGCTGTAGCCATCACCAAGAAAATCAAAGGTGTGACTGCAGTTTCCGCTGACGGCCTGCTGGCTGGCGGTGCTACCAAAGCTGACGGCATCGACAAAACCAAAGGCGCTGCCCACGACGCTAAAGAGACCACCAGCGATACCTGGATCACTACCAAAGTGAAGGCTGACCTGGTAACTGAAAAAGGTATTCCAGGCACCGACATCAAGGTTGAAACCAACAAAGGTGTTGTATCCCTGTCGTCGCCTACCGCTGTGACTGCTGCGCAGAAAGCAACCGCTGTAGAGATCACCAAGAAAATCAAAGGCGTTAAAGCTGTATCGGCCGATGGCCTGAAAGCAGAGTAACGCTGAACGTTTCGTTTGAACTGAATAGCGGCGGCTTAGGGTGAGCTAGATATCCACCTGACGCACCTCTGGAGTTCATGCGACCGACCACACGGATGTGGTCATTACAGGCCCCGGCACTTGTGTCGGGGCCTGTTCTATTTCGGGTTGAAACAGAAATCAGGCCAAAAAAATGTGGGAGCTGCCTGCGATACGCATAGGTGTCTACACACCTTCGCAGCGACGCTGAACCTGTGGCGAGGGAGCTTGCTCCCGTGACGACCTACCAACCGACGCAGATGTGCCTGACACACCACGATCCAAATGTGGGAGCTGGCTTGCCTGCGATGGCGGCCTGACAGCCGACGCCCAGCTACCTGACACCCCAACGATCCTACTGTGGGAGCGGGCTTGCTCGCGAAGGCGGCCTGGCAGTCAACACAGTTGGATTGTGTA
>NZ_LYSO01000072.1:0-31267 GCF_001728935.1 Pseudomonas sp. AP42 | reverse complement strand
CGCATCGTGGTTAGCGTTGAGTGCTGCAGGGTTGTGTAGATATCTATGCTGCGATGAGGCACTGAAGTTCAACACATTGGCCTGCATTGAAATGCAAAAAGCCCCGCCATTCACATGGCGGGGCTTTTGTTTTTCAGCCTGTCACTCAGACCTGCGGGTCGCCTACATGCAGGATCTTCATGCCATTGGTGCCACCGGTGGTGTGGTAGCTGTCGCCCTTGGTCAGGATGACCCAGTCGCCTTTTTCCACGACGCCGCGTTTAACCAGCTCGTCGATCGCCTTCTGGCTGACTTCGTTCGGCGCCAGTGACGCCGGGTCGAACGGGATGGTGTACACGCCACGGAACATGGCCGCGCGGGCCTGGGCTTCGCGGTGTGGGGTGAACGCGTAGATCGGCACCGAGGAGCGGATGCGCGACATGATCAACGGCGTGTAGCCACTTTCGGTCAAGGCGATGATCGCCTTGACACCCGGGAAGTGGTTGGCGGTGTACATGGCAGCCAGGGCGATGCTCTGGTCGCAGCTTTCGAAGACCTTGCCGATGCGGTGGCTGGAGGTCTTGCTGGTGGGGTGCTTTTCGGCACCGACGCAGATACGCGCCATGGCCTGCACGGCCTCCAGCGGGTACGGGCCAGCGGCACTTTCAGCCGAGAGCATCACGGCGTCGGTGTAGTCGAGCACGGCGTTGGCCACGTCGGACACTTCGGCACGGGTCGGCATCGGGTTCTGGATCATCGACTCCATCATCTGGGTCGCAACGATCACCGCTTTGTTGTGACGGCGTGCGTGCAGGATGATCTTCTTCTGGATACCGATCAGCTCGGCGTCACCGATTTCCACGCCCAGGTCGCCACGGGCAACCATCACGGCATCGGAAGCCTTGATCAGGCCGTCGAGGGTTTCATCGTCGGCCACGGCTTCGGCGCGCTCGATCTTCGCCACCAGCCAGGCGGTACCGCCGGCTTCGTCGCGCAGTTTACGGGCGTATTCCATGTCGGCGGCGTCGCGTGGGAAGGACACGGCGAGGTAGTCCACTTCCATTTCGGCGGCGAGCTTGATGTCGGCCTTGTCTTTTTCAGTCAGGGCCGGCGCCGTCAGGCCACCACCGCGACGGTTGATGCCTTTGTGGTCGGACAGCGGGCCGCCGATGATCACGGTGCAGTTCAGTTCGGTCGGCGTGGCGGTGTCGACGCGCATCACCACACGGCCGTCGTCCAGCAGCAGTTCGTCACCGACGCCGCAGTCCTTGACCAGGTCCGGGTAGTCGATGCCCACCACGTCCTGGGTGCCTTCGGTCAGCGGGTGGCTGGTGGAGAAGGTGAATTTGTCACCAATCTTCAGCTCGATCCGCTTGTTGGTGAATTTGGCGATACGGATTTTCGGGCCTTGCAGGTCGCCCAAGAGTGCAACGAAGCGGCCATGCTTGGCGGCGAGGTCACGCACCAGCTTGGCGCGAGCCTTGTGCTCGTCCGGGGTGCCGTGGGAGAAGTTCAGACGGGCGACGTCCAAACCAGCCAGAATCAGCTGTTCGAGGACTTCCGGCGAGTTACTGGCCGGGCCAAGGGTGGCGACGATTTTGGTACGACGGACGGACATGCACGGACTCCTGAGTTCAAGCGCTGGGGAAGGCTACTATGCTCTTTCGTTGTAGTCATTGTTCGTTTGCACTACTTATCGACGATTGGCTTGTTTTGGCTGCGGTTGAATGGGCAAACGCCTTGAAGATTTTCGACCAGGGGTCGATACACTGCACAAGACAGGAGAACCCCATGCGAATTTTGCTCGTTGCTGCCCTGGCCGTCAGTGTTGTCGGCTGTACCCGCTGGTCGATGGACCACCATTTGAACAACGCTTACCGCGCCTATGGGGTCGGTGATTGCCAGCGTGTCACCCTGGAGTTGTCCCAGGTCGATCGCGAGAGCCGTACCCGCCGCTACGTGCAACCGGAGGTTTCGATGTTGCGCGGGCAGTGCCTGGAACGCCAGAAACTGTTTGTCGATGCCGCACAGACCTATCAGTTCATCATCGGCCACTACCCGTCGAGCGAGTACGCCTATCGAGCCCGCGCGCGGCTCGATACCTTGCAACAATTGGGGCATCTGCCGGCTGCAGGCCTGGCAAAACCACGGCCTGCGTCGCTGTAAGGGTATTTGTCGCTTCAGAGCTGGCCGGTCGCCAGTCTTGCGCTATTCTTTGAATGTCTGTTTGTGCAGTTTCCCATTCGAACGGATGCAAGGCCCGGATTCGGCAGCTGTTTGGTGACAAGCGGTACCTGTTGTCACACCGAGATCCAGGGAGAGCGAGCGATTGCTTGTTCCGAATCACTGGCACGGCCAGATTTTTGGCTATTGGACGGCGACTTCACCATGTTTACCGAACGACGGATCGAACGGCATCAACTGCCGTATTTTTTGCAGGTGTTCAATCGTATTACTGACAAGCCAATTGGCTTTCTTGGAAATGTGTCTGAAAACGGTCTGATGCTGATCAGCTCGTTACCCATGATGACCGAGGTGGATTTCGAGCTGCGCTTGAAAGTGCCGGTGGCTCAAGGCGAGTTCAAGGCGATTGACCTCACGGCAACCTGCTTGTGGAGCCACGAAGATGTCACCCCGCAGCATTACGACTCGGGGTTCCGCGTGCTTCAGGCGCCCGAAGAATACGGACACCTGATCAACGCGCTGTTGCAGTACTTCAGCTTTTATCCTTTGCAGGCCTCTGTCTGAATTATGCGTGGGGTCGTGGCTGTTTCCTGGCCATGACCCTGCGCAGTCATCCTCAGAATACCCCGGCCTTTTTCCATTCCAGATAGCGCGTGACCAGCCCGGCACCCAGCGCCGATGGCAAGGTATCCAGCACCGAGAGCCCATGGGCACTCAAGCGATCATGGCGTTGGTTGCGGGTATTGAGGTAATCGACCGTGCCGCAGTAAGCCAGCGCTTCGGGCAATGTTTGCACAGGGGCCTGGCGTAGTTGGTCGAGGACCTCCTCCCGTAGACTGGCCACCAGTACCCGGTGATGCCTACCGATACGCTGGACGGCGGCCATCAAGGCTTCATCCTCCTCATCCCGCAGGTTGGTAACGATGATCACCAGTGCCCGGCGTTTTTGCCGCGCCAGCAACTGGTTGGCGGCCATTTGGTAGTCGGCGGTTTTTCGCGTGGTCTGCAGGTCGTACACCGCATTGAGCAACAGATTCAATTGGCCACTGCCCTTGACCGGCTTCAGGTAGCGCGGCGGGTCGCTGGCGAACGTGCACAGCCCTACGGCATCGCCCTGGCGCAAGGCGACGTAGCTCAGCAGCAGGCATGCGTTGAGGGCGTGATCGAAATGGGACAGCTCATCATCCTGGCTGCGCATGTGCTGGCCGCAGTCGAGCATGAACACGATTTGCTGGTCGCGCTCATCCTGATATTCCCGGGCAATGGGCGTTCGTTGGCGGGCGGTGGCTTTCCAGTCGATCTGACGCAGGCTGTCGCCTTCACGAAACTCGCGCAGCTGGTGAAACTCCAGGCCCAATCCTCGCCGCTGATGTTGGCGCACGCCCAGTTGGCTCAGCCAGTTATCCACACCCCGCAGCTGCGCGCCGTATAAGCGCGCGAAATCCGGGTAAACACGGGTGGCATCGTGGGTGTCGACCCAGCGTCGTGCCGACCACAGCCCCAATGGGCTGGGCAGCATCAGCTCGCAGCGACTGAAGTGGAAGTGCCCGCGCCGCAAGGGGCGCACGCGATAGCCCAGCTCAGCACGTTCACCGGGGCGTAGTTGAATGGATTGAGGCAGATTATCCACCGCCAGGCCATCGGGCACGTGATCGAACACCTGCACGGTCAGTGGCTGTGGATAGTCGTGCTCCAGGCACAGGCGTATTTCTTCCCAGCGCCCCAGCGCCAGGCTGCCAGGCAATGTTCTGTACACGCGGGCCGAAGGGCGGCGACGCAAGCGTGCAGCATCCAGCATCGCCAGCAGCAACAGGGCCAGCAGCAGGCCCCAGGCTACCGAATGCAAGGTGGCGGGCACTTTGAACTGCAATGCTGCCGAGGTGCCCAGCAAGATGTTCAAGCCGAGCAGAACGCCCAGCCAGGTCAGCAGCAGACGAGTCGGTTTCATGGCCGCTTCATTGCCTTGGTGCTGCAATCTGGTCGAGTAACTGCTGGAGCACCTGGTCGACTTCAAGGCCGTCGATGTCCAGTTCGGGTGCGATGCGTACCCGGTGACGCAGTACTGCCAGGGCGCAGCCCTTGATGTCATCGGGGGTGACGAATTCGCCACCGCGCAACAGCGCACGGGCACGGGCGCCGCGTACCAGGGCAATGGAGGCCCTGGGGCCGGCACCGATGGCCAGCCCCGGCCAACTGCGCGTGGCACGGGCCAGGCGCACGGCGTAGTCGAGCACCTGTTCATCCAGTGGCAGGTCACTGGCAATTTGCTGCATCGCTACTACGTCCTCGGCTTGCAGCACCGTACGCAACGGCTGTACCTCCAGCATGTCGGCCTTGGACGAGCGCGTCACTTCGCGGACCATATCCAGCTCTTGTAGAGCATCTGGGTAGTCCATTCGCACCTTGAGCATGAACCGGTCCAGCTCGGCCTCGGGCAGTGGGTAGGTGCCTTCCTGCTCGATGGGGTTCTGGGTCGCCAGTACCATGAAGGGTTGGCCGATGGGTAATGCCTCACCCTCAAGGGTCACTTGGCGTTCCTGCATGGCTTCGAGAAGCGCTGCCTGGGTTTTGGCCGGTGCACGGTTGATCTCGTCGGCCAGCAGCAGGTGGGTGAATAACGGCCCCTTGCGCAGTTTGAACTGTTCGGTCTGCAAGTCGTACACGGCGTGGCCGGTGACATCGCTGGGCATCAGGTCCGGGGTAAACTGGATACGGGCAAAATCACCGCCAAAGCAGCGGGCCAGGGCGCGTACCAGCAAGGTCTTGCCCAGGCCGGGCACGCCTTCCAGCAGAACGTGGCCGCCTGCGATCAGAGCGGTGAGCACGTCGTCAATCACAAGGTCCTGGCCAATCACGGCCTTGCGCAATTCCACGCGCAGCGCCTGGGCCTGCTGGCTGGCATGCTGAAGGTTCTCGGCGGTCAGGGCGGTGGCCAGTGGAGAGTCGCTCATAAGGCATTCCTGAGGGTTTGCAGGCTCGCAACCTGTCGGCTGAAGTCGGCGCTGGAAAGCCGCTTCAGCGCAACAGGCTCTAACGCCTGGCTGATGATATGAGGGGGTTGTCGCGTAAGGTGCTCCAGCACTTGGCGTTGCCCTGGCGCATCGAGGTGTTCAAACCCAGGATGGCGTCGCCGGGCTGCGCGCAGAATGTCGTGTTGCAAGGCTTGCAACAACGTGCCCTGGCCGCTGCGGCGCAACAGGAAATCCGCGCTGGCCTTCAAGTGTTCCTTCAACTGGCGACGAGCCTTGGGCGCCGATGCCTGGACCGGGCCGTGGCGCATGCCTGCCTGCCACAGCCCCAGGGCAGCCAGCGCAATCAGGGCGACGAGGGCCTGGGGGAAATAACGGAGCAACAGGGTAAACAGATCGTCCGTGTCGCTGTTGAACAGCAAGGTGACGTCAGTGCCCTGGTTCAGATACCACAGCAACCAGGCGTTATCATGTTTGCCGATATCCGCGGTTTTCCACAGGTCGCTGTCGGTGATCACCGTGACGCGGCCTTGCCCCAGGTCAAGTTGCATCAGGTGGCTGGACTTGGCGCTGTTGGCGGAAAACTGCGCCAGGTGCTTGGGGTCGGTGAGGTTGAAGTCGGTGTCAAAACTGAAATAGGCCGGTGCCGTTTCGTTGTCGACATACAGCTTGGTCAGGTCCGGCTTGGTTTTTTTACGCGGTGGCGCGGGTTCGTCGAAGGTGTCGCTCAAGGTTTGGCGGACAGTGAGGCGATCAAGCAGCAAGTCACCGCTGGTGCCGGTTTCTTCATCCCATAATGCCTCGGCGACCAAGAGCAGGTGGCCGCCGGCTTTTGCCCAGCCCAGCAGTTGTTCGACCTGGCGTGGGGTCATGTTGCTGCGCTCCCCCAGCAGCAACAGGCTATGGCCTTTGGCGGGCAGTTCGGCGAGTCGTTCAAGGCCATTGGCATGCGCCACCACCACGCCTTGCTGGCGCAAAAAGTGCTCGGCGGCCAGGTAAGGGTTGGCGCGTGCCTCTGGTGACGGGCCGCGATTTACCACTTCCTCGTAGGGAATTACCTTGTGCCAGGCATATAGGCCGCCCGCACCCAACAGGCACGCCAGTAGCAGCGCTACCCACCATAACGCCCGGTTCATTGGCCCGCTCCGTCACTGAAAAGAGCACGCCAGTCGCTGCACAGTTTTTGTTGGGCTGAAGAGGGCGGTAGGCGGTGACCATAGGCCAGGTTTTGCCAGTGGCGTGTCAGTTCGTCGCTGAACGCCAGTAACTGCGGTTGTTGCAAATGATGAATACGCTCCAATACCTGCCCCTCGGTATCGGCGCTTGTCAGTGGCAGGTCGAACTCATGCAACAGCCGGCTGAGCAAACCGCGATACAGCAGGCCAAGAGCTTCCCGGGGCTGGGTGGACCATAGTTGCTCGGCGGTACTGGCGATATCTTCGGGCAATGTCTCGGTGCCCAGCTCTAGCCCGAACAACTGAGCGGGAACGGGCGAGGGAGCGGCCGTGCGAGTGGGCCCAAGGCGGCTGACGAAGGTGCGCAACCATTCACGGTAACGCCAGCACACCAGGGCCAGGCCGCCGATCACGAGGCTCCAGAGCAGTATTTCCAAGGTTTTGGCGACGTATTTGAAGGTGTCGCTGTTGAAGTTGTCGAGCAGTGCCTGGAGCCAACCAGGTAATTTGCCGTCGCCCTTGGCCGTGTTTTTAACCGGCGCTTTTTCATCACCAAACCGATAGCGTGTGACGGTTTCCGGGTTCTTGAAGGGCGGCTTTTCCAGCAATGCCTGGATGGATTGGCTGGCGGCCTGGGTGCTGAGGGGCTTATGGGCTGTAGTTTCATCTGCCATGGCGGGTGGGCTGACGTGTAGCAGCGCCAAGCCGACGACCAGCAACAACAGCGGTGCGACGTTGCTCAGGCGCTGGCGCAGGCGACGGAATACCAGCTCCAGGTCCCAGGCCTCCAGCACCGTGCGGCGGTTCAGGTACAGGCTGAAGCCACAGGCGACATAGATAGGTTCCCAGAACACAAGGACCAAGGCATAGAAGGCATTGCTCAGGTGCTCCAGCCAAAGCACGTCCGAGCCTGACGCCAATATCAGTCTTTGCCAGTCCCAGTCCAGTTCGATCTGTTGCGGTATGAAGAGATAGAACAGGGCCATGGCGCCAAACCACAGGCCGATTTCCAGGTGCACGCCGATCGTTGTCAGCCAGCGTGCGGCGCCAGCGTTTCGTTGCAACAACACCCCAAGGCGTCGTTGACGTGCGTCACCGTCCAAGCCTTCCAGTTGGCTGACGGGTAGGGCGAAGCTGCGGCTCATGCTCAGCCGCCGCCAGGTCAGGCTGGCGAACAGCTGCCCTTTGAGCAACTGCGGCCAATGGCGAACGGCCTGTTTGAGGCTGGGGGGCTCACCAAACAGGGCCTTGGACAGAATGTACAACGGTAAGCGGTCGAAGGCCGGCTTGAGCCACCAGAACAGGAACATGGCCACAGACGGGTAATTCCAGAGCAGCACTGTCAACAGGCTGAATACCGGCAGGCTCACCAGCGCCCAACTGCCCATCAGCAGGGCGCGGTGTTCCCTGGCCATCAGCACCCCCAGGTCCATGGCTTCCCAGGAAGTGCGCGGGCGAATCACCACGCTGGCGTCAGTCAGGCGCATGGCGACTCCGCCCGGCCAGGGTCAGGTAAGCGGCCACCAGCAGCCAGAGCGCGACGCCTACTGCGTATTTGATCCAGGGCTCAATGCGGGTGGTTGAGGACCAGTAGGCTTCGATAAAGGCTGCGATCAACAGAAACACCATGACACCGCAAAGCATCCGTACGCTTTTGCGCGCGGCCAGGCGCAGGGCCTCGCTGCGCGCCAAGCGCCCGGGGGCGACCAATGACCAGCCCAGTTGCAAGCCTGCGGCACCGGCCAGTGTGATGGCGGTCAACTCGAATGCGCCGTGACCAATGACAAACGACCAGAAGGTCTGGCCATAGCCGATATCGGTAAGGTGCCCGGAGACCGCACCTATGACCAGACCGTTGAAAATCAGGAAGAACACACTGCCCAGGCCGAATAACAGGCCGGCGGCAAAGGTCTGGAAGGCGATGCCGATGTTGTGCATCACGTAATAGCCAAACATCATCCAGTCTTCGCTGGAGGCACGTTCGGCCGCGCGGCCCAAGCGGCTGGCGTCGGGGTTGTACATGCCCTGCATCTCGGCCACTTGCTGGGGGCTGATGATGCTGTAGACAAGGTCCGGGAACAGGTACACCAGCAGGGCTATCCCCACCAGGCTGCCAAAGAACAGCAGGCCGGCGATCAGCACAAAGCGCCACTGTTCGCGTACCAGGCGCGGGAAGCCGGCCAGAAGAAACGCCAGTATGTTCGCCGTCAGTTGGCTGCGATGGCGATACAGTTGTTGATGGCCGCGCAGCGCCAGTTGTTGCAACGGGTCGATCAGGTAACTGCTGTAGCCGCGTTGCTGAGCCAGAGCCAGGTGTTGGCACAGGCGTCGATATTGATGCGGGAAGTCGGCAACGTCGGCGGCCTTGGCTTTACCTTGCTCCAGTTGCGTCAACTGCTCGGCGAAGGTTTGCCATTGGTGCTGGTGGCGGCTTTCAAAAAGGCTCTGTTTCATGTCGGCCCCAACAAACCACGGGCTACACCGTTGAGTTGCTCCACGGCGCGCGGCGCAGACACTTGCAGGGGCCCTGCGAGGATGGCGGCCAGTTCATGCACCCGTTCGGCCGAGAGCTCGGCCTGGCGTTCGGCGAAACCGAGGATGGCTCGCTGTTCGCTCAACTCCAGGGCGAAGGGCAGGCGCAGGGCGGGTGCTTGAGGGATGCTTGGGCGTGCCAGCGGCAGTTCGCGGTACACCACCAGCGTACCGGCCGCCAGGTCGCCGAGCCGCTTGAAGTGCGGATGCTGCAGGCAACTGATCGCGCCGAGGAAATAACCGAAGGGCAGCATGTCGACAAAACGTAGCAGGTTGCGGATCAGCGATGCCGACCAGCCGATGGGCGTGCCGTCATCCTGTACCACGCGCAGGCCCATGACCTGCTTGCCCGGCGAGCAGCCCTGGTTGAGCACTTCGAACAACACCATGTACCACCAGCTCACCAGGAACAGCAGCAGCGAACCCAGCCCGACCCCTACATTGCCGAGCAACGCCAGCGGCACCAGCAGGATACCCATGATGATCCCGCGCACGCCCAGGTCGAATGCAAAGGCCAATGCCCGGGAGGGCAGGCCAGCAGGGCGCAGGGGCAGGTCGATGCCCTCCGGCGTTTCTATCTGATAGTGGGTATCCAAAGGCGTTGATGGCATTGCGATCCTTGGCAGTGCGAGGCGACTTAGAAACACGGATGCTAGCAGTGTCGAGGATGGAAGCAACCACCCGAGGTTTTTCTGGATATTTATACAGTAAGGTATCGCTGGCCCCAAACGCCTTGCAGCGCCTAGACTTTGTCGGTCTTCAGCACAGGAATAGCCCGTGACCTCGATTTTCTGGTACGACTATGAAACCACCGGCATCAACCCGCGCAACGATCGTCCGCTCCAGGTAGCCGGGATCCGCACCGACCTTGCGCTCAATGAGGTCGGTGCGCCGATCAATCTTTATTGCCAGCCCAGCGACGATATCCTGCCTCATCCAGCAGCGTGCTCGATCACGGGTATCACGCCGGGTATCCTCGCCGAGAAGGGCCTTGCCGAAGCCGATTTCATGACCCGGGTGCACGCCGAACTGGCCGCGCCAGGTACCTGCGGCGCCGGCTACAACACCCTGCGATTTGACGATGAAATGACGCGCTACAGTCTGTACCGCAATTTTTTCGATCCGTATGCGCGCGAGTGGCAGGGCGGCAACAGCCGCTGGGACTTGATCGATGTCATGCGCACCGCCTATGCCCTGCGGCCGGAGGGCATCAACTGGCCCGAGCAGGAAGGGCGTGTGACCCTCAAGCTCGAACGCTTGACCGAGGCCAACGGCATCGACCATGGCCAGGCTCATGATGCGTTGTCGGATGTGCGTGCAACTATCGCCCTGGCGCGGTTGGTCCGGGAGAAACAACCGAAGTTGTATGAGTGGTTGTTTCAACTGCGCAGCAAACAGCGGGTGATGGATCAGGTGCGGTTGCTGCAACCGATGGTGCATATCTCCGGACGTTTCTCTGCCGAGCGCCATTACCTGGGCGTGGTCTTGCCCCTGGCCTGGCACCCGCGCAATCGCAATGCCTTGATCGTCTGTGACCTGGGGCTCGATCCACAAGGGCTGTTGGACCTGGATGCGGCGACCCTGCGCCAGCGTCTTTACACGCGCCGCGATGAGTTGGCCGAAGGTGAGCTGCCGGTTCCGCTCAAGTTGCTGCATATCAACCGCTGCCCGGTGGTCGCGCCGTTAAATGTGCTGCGTCCGCAAGACCTGGAGCGCCTGCAATTGGATAAGGAGGCTTGCCTTGCACGGGCGCTGCGGCTAACTGACGCACAGGAAGTTTGGCGGGACAAGTTAGCAGCCATTTATGCCGAGGAAGACTTTGCGCCGAACGCGGACCCGGAGCAGCAGCTCTACGATGGTTTTATTGGTGACCGTGACCGTCGTTTATGTGAGCAAGTTCGCATGGCCGAGCCCGCGCAGTTGGCCCGTCAGCAGTGGCCATTCGATGATCATCGTTTGCCGGAATTATTATTTCGCTACCGGGCGCGTAACTTTCCTGAAACCTTGAACAATGAGGAGCAACAACGCTGGAAACTTTTCTGTCAGCAACGTTTGTCGGATGCGCAGTGGGGGGCGCCGAATACCCTGTTGGGGTTTAAGCAGGCGCGTGAGGAGTTGGCGGTTAGTGCTACATCGTTTCAGTGTCAGGTACTGGCGCAATGGCAGGACTATGTAGATTCCTTAGCGGCGCGCCTGAATCTGTAGGTGCATAACTACAGAATATTCCGACAATAAAAAACGCCAGCAAGCTGGCGTTTTTCATGTGTGACGTATCGGGTGAACGTCCGACCGGGCTTAGCCCAGCAGGGTTGCCCAACCTTCAACTACGTCACCGCCCCACTTGGCTTTCCACTCTTTCAGAGTTTTGTGGTTGCCACCTTTGGTTTCAATCACTTCGCCGTTGTGCGGGTTTTTGTACTGCTTGACCTTGCGAGCACGCTTGGTGCCGGTAGTTTTCACAGCGCCACGCGGTGCTTTAACTTTCGACTCTGGATCCAGCAGCGCGATGATGTCACGCAGGGATTTGGAGTATTCACCCATCAGGGTGCGCAATTTGCCTTCGAATTCGAGCTCGGTTTTCAGCTTGTCGTCTTCGGACAGGTTCTTCAAACGGGCTTGCAGCTCTTTGATAGCTTCTTCGGTGGCGCGGTATTCGTTGATCAGTGACATGTGGACTACCTTATGTAGAACGCTGATTGACAGGGTGAGTGGCCTAATAATAGTCAGGCAATTTCATCAAGTAAACATTTAAGACGTTATTCAGGTGAATGACATTGAATGTGTGTGAGAAAACCTGGCCGATGAGTTAATTAGTAAGCGTTATGCGCAAAGATAATCGCGTTAATTTTTTGCTACTGGCCTGAGCATACCGTTGTACCGTCATATAGCGGTGGTAAAACCTTACACGATTAAGGGGTGTTGCCACGGCGAGGGCTCAAGATCAGGTGCAAGGGAATACTGCAGTTTTTTTGCGTAATCGCTAGAATAGCCGCCTTTGTGAAGTTCTGGAGTTTCCCCCTAATGCGCACTTTTCGGCTGGTGATTGCTTGCCCGGACCGGGTTGGCATCGTTGCCAAGGTCAGTAACTTTCTGGCTTCCCATAATGGCTGGATCACCGAGGCGAGCCATCACTCGGACGATCTCAGTGGTTGGTTTTTCATGCGTCACGAAATCCGTGCCGATACGCTGCCCTTTGGCCTGGAAGCCTTCCGCGAGGCGTTTGCGCCGATTGCCGAAGAGTTTTCGATGACTTGGCACATCACCGACACCGAGCAGAAGAAACGCGTGGTGCTGATGGCCAGCCGCGAATCCCACTGCCTGGCAGACCTGCTGCACCGCTGGCACAGCGACGAACTCGATTGCGAGATTGCTTGCGTGATCTCCAACCACGACGACCTGCGCAGCATGGTCGAATGGCATGGCATCCCTTATTACCATGTGCCGGTCAACCCACAGGACAAGGAGCCGGCATTTGCCGAGGTGTCGCGCCTGGTCAAGCAGCACGACGCGGATGTGGTGGTGCTGGCGCGCTACATGCAGATCCTGCCGCCGCAGCTGTGCCGCGAATACGCGGGCAAAGTGATCAACATCCACCACAGCTTCTTGCCGTCGTTTGTCGGTGCCAAGCCGTATCACCAGGCTTCCCTGCGTGGCGTGAAGTTGATTGGTGCAACCTGCCACTACGTGACCGAAGAGCTGGACGCCGGCCCGATCATCGAGCAGGACGTGGTGCGCGTCAGCCACAGCGACAGTATTGAAGACATGGTGCGCTTCGGCCGTGACGTCGAGAAAATGGTGTTGGCGCGTGGCTTGCGCTACCACCTGGAAGATCGCGTGTTGGTGCACGGCAACAAGACCGTGGTTTTCTGACTCAGCGGTTTTGATTGAAAGACGCAGGGGCCTGGAGGTAAAACTCTCCAGGCCCTTTTTTTATTTCTGTTTCAGGAGATTCCCATGAGCGACCCGCTCGATAAAGCCACCTCACGGGCGCCTGCTACCTTGGGCGAGGGCTGTTTGAGTCGTTACGACCCGGAGGCGCTGGATGCCGAGGATGGAACTGATTTTCCAGGCGCGGCGCGTTTATGGGAGCAGACACAGGCGCAGGACGAGCCGCCTGCCGCCCCTGAAAAAGACGCTTGAGCAGCGGTTTGCCGACCATCAATAAAAACACTGGCGCACCGGCCAGCAAATAGAAGTAATAGGTCACCGCTCGCCAGATCAGAATCGCCGCCGCTGCTGTGGATGTGCCCACCATGGGCGCCAGCAGTGCCACGCACGTCAGCTCCGCTGCGCCGGCCCCGCCTGGCGCCAGGCTGAACTGCCCGGCAGTCAGCGACAGCATCTGGATCAGAAAACTCCAGGCCCACTGCACCTCACCGCCCAACCCGCGCAGCGCCAGGTACAGCACGCTGTAACGCAGCAGCCAATGCAGGCTGGTCAGCGCAAAGACCCCAAGCAAGGTACTCCGGGGGAGCTTGAGGGTGGCGCTGAACGCCGCCAGAAAACGCAGCAACCGGCGTGCCCAGCGTCGGCGGGTGGTAGCGCCGACCTTCATAGCCTTGAGTGCCAAACCCGCCAGGCGAATCAGCCGCCGGTGAAAATGCACCACGGCCCAGCCACTGATCACCCCACCCACCATCGACACGGCGCTGAGCCCCAGCAACCACTCCAAACGCGGGCTGAGGCTATGAAACAGCGCATACAGCAGGATCCCCACCAGTGCGCAGAGAAAAAACACCAAGTCGCTCAGTTGGTCCATGGCAAACACCGCACTGCCGTGGGCGGGGCGCACGCCGTTACGTGCCAGCAGCGCCATCAGGGTCAACGGTCCGCCGCTGCCGCCGGGTGTGGCGCACATGGCGAATTCGGTGGATATCACCACGCCCAGACTTTTAAGCGGCCCTAGCCGAGCGCAATGCTCGCCAAGCAACAGGCGGATGCGCAGGCTGTTGATCAGCCAGCAGCCGATGATCATGGCGAACATCCCCAGCAACTGGGGCAGCGGAAACTGGCGCAGGCGCGTAATGCTTTCGCCGCCGCCCAGCCATATCGGAATGGCCAGTGCCACCAGCAGGGCAAGCACCAGCCAGATCAGTCGGCCCATGGTTGCGTTGCCAGCCAGGCGGCCTTGGTTTGGGGGACGCGCCCCGCGTTGAGCAGGCGTTGCAGGGTGTGCAGCCAATAATCGCGGGAAAACCTGTAGCGCATGTCCACAGGGTGCAATCCCAGTCGGATCAGCGGGGCTGTCTGCCACCGCTGTTCCCGGCGGTCGCTGAGGACTTTGGACAATCCCCGGCGCCAGGCACTGCGCGCACTCCACACCAGGCCGGGGGCATTGATAGGCGTGAAGTCCGGCAGGCGATAAAGATGTTGTGGGTCGCTGGTGTAGCTCAGCGGCAACTGGCGCAATGCCTGCCGGGTGCCGTCGCTCATCAACCAGGCGGGTGCAACAAAGCCATGCAGCGGCCAGCTATTGCGCTGGAATACCTCAATGCCGGCGGTCAGCCGCCGCAACGCCTCGGCCTCGGACAGCTGGTAAAACTCGCCTTCATGGGTATAGATGCGTCGCATAAACCATTCTTTTGGCGTACGTGGCCGAGGTTGGTCGTCGCAATGGTAGTAACCATGCAAGGTGAGTTCATCGCCCTTGGCGACACGGCTATCGAGCAGGCGCCGAAAATCGCGGTGGGCGGCCAAGTCGTCATGGTGATGAAAGTCCGGCACCACCAACCAAGTGATGGGCACGTTGCCCAGTGCATCGACGGCCTCGACGAAGGGCCGGTAGTCGGCCCAGGTATGCGGTGCCACGTCGTGCAGTACCAGCATCAGCGCGCGCTCAGCCATGGGCGAGCATCGGTTCATGGCTGCCCAGCACGGCGTAGTAATGCCCCAACAGGCTGTCGACTACCGTGTCCCACGCATAACGCTGCTCGACATGGCGCCGAGCCTGAGCACCCAGGCGTCGGCTGTCGGTACTGAACAGCTCGCGCACCGCATCGGCCATGGCCTTGGGGTTGTTCGGCGTGCACAGCAGGCCACAACGCTCGTCGACAATCTCGGTAAAGGCCCCGGCCGCCACGGCGACCACCGGAATACCGCAGGCCATGGCTTCCAGAATCACCAGGCCGAAGGTTTCCTGGTCGCCGCCGTGCAGCAAGGCATCGGCGCTGGCCATCAGCCGCGCAACATGCTGGGCGGGCCGGAATCCATCAATGACGGTGACATTGTCTGGCACGCTGGCCGGCATGCCAGAGCCCACCAACAGCAAGTGGTAGCCTTCCCCCAGGCGCTTCATGCAGTTGAGCAGCACCGGCAGGTTTTTCTCCTTGGAGCCGCGCCCGGCGAAGATCAGTAGCCGAGTGTCTTCGCCAATCCCCAGTTCGGCGCGCAGGCCGGGGTCACGTACCTCAGGGGTGAAGGTTTGCAGGTCCACGCCCAGGGGTTGCACGAAGACATTTCTGACGCCAAGCCCGGTGAGCTTGTCGGCCATGACCTGGCTGGGGGCGAGCACTCGGTCAAAATTCCCATAGAGTTTGCGCACATAGGCTTCAACATTGGGGGTAAACCAAGGCCCCATGCGGTTGCTCACCAGCAATGGCAGGTCGGAGTGGTAGAAGCCGATGACCGGCACATCCAACTGGCGCCGGGCATCCAGGGCGGCCCAGGCCGTCAGGTAAGGGTCGCCCACTTCGATCAGATCGGGCTGTAAATCGTGCAGGACATTTCGCCATGGCGCCAAGCGAACGGGGAAACGGTAGCCTTTGCCGAAGGGCAGGGCGGGCGCCGGTACTTTGAAGATGCCGTCCTGCTCGCTCAAATGTGCGCCGGGGATCAACAGGCTGTGGCGAATGCCCGGCTTGAGCGCCAGACGCCGGTGCTTGGCGTCAAGGTAAGTGCGTACGCCACCGCTGGCCGGGGCGTAGAACATGGTTATGTCAGCGATATGCACGATGAACATCCCTCCGATCCATTGCTCTCCCTAGATGGACCTGAGGTAAGGATAGATGTTCGATTGGGATTGGTGTGTTTGCCGGTCGGTTAAACGCAGGTCCCCTGTGGGAGCGGGCTTGCTCGCGAAAGCGGTGAATCAGTCAGTACATCTTCAACTGACAGACTGCTTTCGCGAGCAAGCCCGCTCCCACATTGGATCGCATTGCGTTGCCCATCAGATCCGGAAGCTGCCCACCAATTGCTTCAAACGCGAGGCCTGTTGTTCCAGGTCCGAGCAGGCGCGCAGGGTCGATTGCAGGTTTTCCACCCCTTCCTGGTTGAGGGTGTTGATCTCGGTGATGTCCATATTGATCGACTCCACCACCGAGGTCTGTTCTTCAGTGGCGGTGGCGACCGACTGGTTCATGCCGTCGATCTCGCCAATGCGCTGGGTCACGCTGTTCAGGCGCTCGCCGGCCAGGTTGGCGATTTCCACGCTGTCCAGGCTGTGGCGTTGGCTTTCGCTCATGGTCGTCACCGAGTCCCGGGCGCCCACCTGTAGCTCTTCGATCATCGTCTGCACCTGTTGCGCCGACTCCTGGGTGCGATGGGCCAAGTTGCGCACTTCATCGGCTACCACCGCAAAGCCACGCCCGGCTTCCCCGGCGCGCGCCGCTTCGATCGCCGCGTTGAGCGCCAGCAGGTTGGTTTGCTGGGAAATGCTGGTGATCACCTCAAGGATCTGGCCGATATTCACCGTTTTGCTGTTAAGTGCTTCGATATTGGTACTTGAGGTGCTGATCATGCTGGATAACTGCGTCATCGCCTTGATATTGCGTTCAACCACCTGCTGGCCGTCCTCGGCCAGGTGCCGTGCATCGCTGGCCTGACTGGAGGCTTGGGCGGCGTTGCGTGCGATCTCCTGGGCCGCGGCCCCCAGTTGGTTGATGGCGGCGGCGACGCTGTTAGTGCGGTTGGCCTGTTCGTCGGAGTTGACCATCGATGAGTTGGAGGCACTGACCACCCGCAGGGCCACTTCATTGACGTGCTCGGTGGCGGAAGACACTTCGCGAATCGAGGTATGAATGCGCTCCACGAAGCGGTTGAACGCATTGCCCAGGGTGCCGAACTCATCATTGTTCTGGATGGTCAGGCGGCGGGTCAGGTCGCCTTCACCATCGGCAATGTCCTGCATGGCGCGGGTCATCAGGTGCAGAGGTTGCAGCAAGACGCGGATGAGCATGCCGAGCAGGGCGATGATGATCACCACCGCGATGATCGTGGCGATCACCGCCGAGGTGCGAAACTCACTGAGCATGGCGAAAGACTTGTCTTTATCCACCGAAACGCCCAGGTACCAGTTCACCGAGGGCAGGCCCTTGATCGGTGTGAACGTCACGATATTGGTCTTGCCATTGGCTTGCACTTCGCTGAAGTCGCCGCTGATCTTCGGCGTGTCTTTTGGATACACATCCGCCAGGGTTTTCATCACCAGGGCTTTATCGGGGTGCACCAGCACTTTGCCGTCAGCGCTGACCAGGAACGCATAGCCCATGCCGCCAAAATCCAGCGCGCCGATGTTATCCACCAGGGTCTGCAGGCTCAGGTCGCCGCCGACCACGCCGATGCTCTGGCCACCCTTGGCGCTGGGCGTGGCGACAGAAATGATCAGTTGCCCGGTCGCCGCGTCGATATAGGGTTCGGTCAGGGTCGAGCCATTACTGGCCTGGGCGCCTTTGTACCAGGGGCGAACACGCGGGTCGAAGCCGTCGGGCATCTTGGTGTCAGGGCGGATGGTGAAAGTGCCCTGGCTGTCACCGACGTAGGTGGCCATGAATGACGAGGTCAGCGCTTTCTGCTCCAGCAGGCTGGCGACCACGCTTTTTTCAGGGTTGATGGCGATGTTCTGTGCGGCGTTTTCCACCAGGGCGATACGGCCGGTGAGCCAGGTCTGGATGTTGCTGGCGGTGACGTCGCCCATCTCATGCAGGTAGTTATTGAGGTCGTCACGAATCGCGTTGCGCTGCAGGTAGTCGTTGTAGAGGGTAAACAACGCAAAGGCGGCGATGACGATAAGGGAGGCTGCAAGCAGGATCTTGTGGCTGAAGCGCAGATTTTTGTTCATGGCTTGAAGGGTCCGCTAAGGTCTTAATATCCGAGGCGCATCCTATGCGGGAGGCGCAAAATGGCAGCGTCAAAAAAGGTGTGGTATTTCTGGTGATAGCTCCGTTGGTCCGTATCGGAATTATCTGACCGTTTTTTAGTCTTTGTCGGGCTTACATCTGTCTATATCGACCTCGCGGCACTAAAGATTAACCATAGGTGACGAAATGCCTGACTCCACACAACTGCTTATCGGTGCCGGCCTTGACGGCCAGCCCATCGCCCAGTCCATGCGCCTGGCCAACCGTCACGGGTTGATCGCTGGCGCCACGGGCACGGGCAAGACCGTCACCTTGCAGCGCCTGGCGGAAGCCTTCAGTGATGCGGGCGTGGCGGTGTTCGCTGCCGACATCAAGGGCGATCTCTGCGGCCTGGGCGCCGCCGCCAACCCCCAGGGCAAAGTGGCCGAGCGTATTGCCGGCATGCCCTTCCTTAATTACACCGCCCAGGCGTACCCGGTCACCCTGTGGGATATCCACGGCCAATCCGGTCACCCACTGCGCACCACCATCAGTGAAATGGGCCCGCTGTTGCTCGGCAGCCTGTTGGAACTCACCGACAGCCAGCAATCGGCGCTCTATGCGGCGTTCAAAGTGGCCGACCGCGAAGGCCTGTTGCTGCTGGACCTCAAGGACCTCAAGGCACTGCTCAATCACCTGCGCTATCACCCGGAACTGCTGGGCGAAGACGCCGCCTTGATGACCACCGGTTCCAGCCAGGCCTTGTTGCGGCGCCTGGCAGTGCTGGAGCAGCAGGGCGCCGAAGCCTTGTTTGGCGAGCCGGCTCTGCAACTGGAAGATATTTTGCAGCCCTCCAGCGATGGACGTGGGCGCATCCACCTGCTGGACGCCAGCCGCTTGGTGCATGAGGCGCCGAAGGTCTACGCGACCTTCCTGTTGTGGCTGCTGGCAGAGTTGTTCGAACAATTGCCGGAACGCGGCGATGCCGACAAACCGTTGTTGGCATTGTTTTTCGATGAGGCGCACTTGTTGTTCGCCGATACACCAAAGGCCTTGCAGGAACGCCTGGAGCAGGTGGTGCGCCTGATTCGTTCCAAAGGCGTCGGCGTGTATTTCGTCACCCAATCGCCGGGCGACTTGCCGGATACGGTACTGGCGCAACTGGGCCTGCGCATCCAGCACGGTTTGCGTGCGTTCACCGCCAAAGAACAGAAGTCCCTGCGGGCGGTGGCGGATGGTTTTCGTCCCAACCCGACGTTCGATACCTTGTCAGTGCTCACAGAGTTGGGCACCGGTGAGGCATTGGTGGGAACCTTGCAGGAAAAGGGCACGCCGGAAGTCGTCCAGCGCGTACTGGTTGCTCCTCCGCAATCGCGGATCGGGCCGCTCACCGAAGCTGAACGCAAAGCGTTGATCGCCAGTTCGCCGCTGTTGGGGCGCTATGACAAGCCGGTGGATCGTGAGTCTGCCTATGAAGTGCTGATGGCCCGCAAGGAACTTGGGCCTGCCGAGCAGGCCGCGCCGGCCGCCGAAGAGCCGAGCTTCACAGACAAGGCCGGTGCCTTCCTGGGCACCACGGCGGGCAAGGCGTTGAAATCAGCCATGCAGCAGGCCGCCAATCAGATGGGGCGCCAGTTGGTGCGGGGGCTGCTCGGTTCGTTATTGGGCGGCAGCAAACGCAAGTAGCGCTTCAGGCTTTGGGCCGGGCATGGGCGGCCAGCCGTTCCAGGGCGGCGCGCAAGCCCGGGTCGTTGATCCCTTCGGCGGTGGCCTGAAGGGTTTCAGCGGCCGTTTCCGACAGGTCCAGGGTATGCCCCACTGCGCCTTGCGGCACGGTGGGCGGCTGCACCTTGAACTGAATGCGCGTCAAACCGGCGAACTCTTCAAACACCATCAACTGGCGCTGCAAGCGTTTTTGCTGATAACGCAAGCGGGTGGCCCAATGACCATCGGTGACAATCAATAGCAGATTGCCTTCACGCCAGGACGCCACATGACAGTGCTCACGTGCGGCCGGTTGCAGCTGGCTTTCAAGCAGGCGTTGCAAATGGCCCAGGCGCTTGGCATGGCCAAAGATGGCTTTCAACGGCTTGGCTTCGCGAAGCAACACGCCGGGAGCGCGGGCTGTGAGAGGGCGAAATGCCATGTTTAGACACCTTAGGTAACAGAGCGGCTATCTTAGCAGAAAGCGCCTGCACACCCGGAGGCTCTGCGTCGGCTGGGCTTTGCCCATGAAATCAATAAGTAACTTCTGCACTCCATGGGTTGAAGTTCGCGCAAAAGCCCTTATTTTAAACAAGCCCTCTCACAGCGCCGTGCCTGCCTCGGGGAACAACGCCACTTTCCTCACCCACGATTCCGGGTAGAATGCGCGTTCGCAATGCGGCCGTGAGGGCTGCTCGGGCCACTCACGGTGCGCCCTCCATCCCTATGTGTGGAAGAACCTGCCGATATGTTTGCGCCTTTGTTAAAGAAACTTTTTGGAAGCAAGAATGAGCGCGAAGTCAAACGCATGCTCAAGACGGTGCAGCTGGTCAATGCCTTCGAAGAGCAGATGGTTGCTCTGTCGGACGAGCAATTGCGCGCCAAGACCCAAGAGTTCAAGGCCCGCATAGCCAAAGGTGAAACCCTCGACAAGTTGCTGCCCGAAGCCTTCGCGGTCGCCCGTGAAGCCGGTAAGCGCGTCATGGGCATGCGCCACTTCGACGTCCAGTTGATCGGCGGCATGACCTTGCATGAAGGCATGATTGCCGAAATGCGCACCGGTGAAGGCAAGACCCTGGTGGCAACCCTGGGCGTCTACCTCAACGCACTGTCCGGCAAGGGCGTGCACGTTGTGACGGTGAACGACTACCTGGCTCGCCGGGACGCCAACTGGATGCGCCCGCTGTATGAATTCCTCGGCCTGACCGTCGGCGTGGTAACGCCGTTCCAGCCGCCGGAAGAGAAGCGCGCTGCGTACGCCTGCGACATTACCTACGGCACCAACAACGAATTCGGTTTCGACTACCTGCGCGACAACATGGCGTTCAGCATGGATGAAAAATTCCAGCGTGAACTCAACTTTGCCGTGATCGACGAAGTCGACTCCATCCTCATCGACGAAGCCCGTACTCCGCTGATCATCTCCGGCCAGGCCGAAGACAGCTCGCGCCTGTACACCGAGATCAACAAGTTGATCCCGCGCCTGGAGCAGCACATCGAGGAAGTGGAAGGCGTGGTGACCAAAGAAGGTCACTTCACCATCGACGAGAAGACCCGCCAGGTCGAACTCAACGAAGCCGGTCACCAGTTTGTCGAAGAGATGCTCACCCAGATCGGCGAGCTGGCCGAAGGTGAAAGCCTGTACTCGGCACACAACCTGGGCCTGTTGACCCACGTGTATGCCGGCCTGCGCGCCCACAAGCTGTTCCATCGCAACGTCGAATATATCGTGCAGGAAGGCCAGGTGGTTCTGGTCGACGAGCACACCGGTCGTACCATGCCCGGTCGTCGCCTGTCCGAAGGCCTGCACCAGGCCATCGAAGCCAAGGAACACCTCAACATCCAGGCCGAAAGCCAGACGTTGGCGTCCACCACCTTCCAGAACTACTTCCGTCTGTACAACAAGCTGTCCGGCATGACCGGTACGGCCGACACCGAAGCGTTCGAATTCCACCAGATCTACAACCTGGCCGTGATGGTCATCCCGCCGAACAAGCCGTTGGCGCGTAAAGACTACAACGACCTGGTGTTCCTGACCGCCGAAGAGAAATACGCGGCGATCATCAATGACATCAAGGACGGCATGGCCAAGGGCCGCCCGATCCTGGTGGGTACCGCCACCATCGAGACTTCCGAGCACGTGTCCAACCTGCTCAACAAGGAAGGTATCGAGCACAAGGTACTGAACGCCAAGTTCCACGAAAAAGAAGCCGAGATCATCGCCCAGGCCGGTCGCCCAGGCGCACTGACCATCGCCACCAACATGGCCGGTCGTGGTACCGACATCCTGTTGGGCGGCAACTGGGAAGTGGAAGTGGCTTCGCTCGACAATCCGACGCCTGAGCAGATCGCCCAGATCAAGGCCGACTGGCAGAAGCGCCACCAGGCCGTGCTGGAATCCGGTGGCTTGCAGGTGATCGCGTCCGAGCGTCACGAATCGCGTCGTATCGACAACCAGCTGCGTGGCCGTGCCGGTCGCCAGGGTGACGCCGGTTCCAGCCGTTTCTACCTGTCGCTGGAAGACAGCCTGATGCGTATCTTCGCGTCGGACCGGGTGAAGAACTTCATGAAAGCCCTGGGCATGCAGTCCGGTGAAGCGATCGAGCACCGCATGGTGACCAACGCCATCGAGAAGGCCCAGCGCAAAGTAGAAGGCCGTAACTTCGACATTCGTAAGCAACTGCTCGAGTTCGACGACGTCAACAACGAACAGCGTAAAGTGATCTATCACATGCGTAACACGTTGCTGGCCGCCGACAACATTGGCGAAACCATCGCTGATTTCCGTCAGGACGTGCTCAACGCCACTGTCAGCGCCCATATCCCGCCACAATCGCTGCCTGAGCAGTGGGATGTTGCCGGCCTGGAAGCGGCATTGAAGAGCGATTTCGGTGTGGACTTGCCGGTTCAGCAATGGCTGGACGAAGACGACCACCTGTACGAAGAAACCCTGCGCGAAAAACTGATGGCCGAGCTGCTGGCGGCGTACAACGAGAAAGAAGAGCAGGCGAGTGCCGAAGCACTGCGCACCTTCGAGAAACAGATCGTATTGCGCGTGCTGGATGACCTGTGGAAAGACCACCTGTCGACCATGGACCACCTGCGCCACGGTATCCACCTGCGTGGCTACGCCCAGAAGAACCCGAAGCAGGAGTACAAGCGCGAGTCGTTCACGCTGTTCTCCGAATTGCTGGATTCTATCAAGCGCGACTCGATCCGCGTGCTGTCCCACGTTCAGGTGCGTCGCGAAGACCCGATCGAGGAAGAAGCACGCCTGCGTCAGGAAGCCGAGGCCCTGGCGGCGCGCATGCAGTTCCAGCACGACGAAGCGCCGGGCCTGGACGAGCCTGAGGCCTTGGGTGAAGAGGTCGATGTGGCCTTGGCCCAGACGCCGGTTCGCAATGATCAGAAGCTGGGTCGCAACGAGCTGTGCTACTGCGGTTCGGGCAAGAAATTCAAACACTGCCACGGCCAGATCGAATAAGATTTTCGCCTGACGCTGCAACCCCCCGCGCCGCGACCGGCCTTTGCCGTCGCGGCGTTTTGCCATTAATTCCCACCGTCGATAGCGACGGCACAGACATCACCTATTTTTAAGGAGCGCATTCATGGCTGTTGGTCTTGGTCCTTTGCCCACGTTGCACCCAGTTGCCGGTTTTGAACTCGGTATCGCTTCGGCCGGCATCAAGCGCCCGGGGCGCAAGGATGTGGTGGTGATGCGTTGTGCTGAAGGCTCGACCGTGGCGGGTGTGTTCACCCTCAACGCCTTCTGCGCCGCACCGGTGATTCTGGCCAAGCAGCGCGTGGCCGGGTCGATTCGCTACCTGCTGACCAACACCGGCAATGCCAATGCCGGCACTGGCGAGCCGGGCCTGGTCGCGGCGGCGCGCACCTGCGCCAAGCTGGCCCAGTTGACCGGCGTCGATGCCAGCCAGGTGCTGCCGTACTCCACCGGTGTGATCGGTGAACCGCTGCCGGTGGAAAAAATCGAAGGCGCCCTGCAAGCCGCGCTCGATGACCTGTCTGTGGATAACTGGGCGGCTGCCGCTACCGGCATCATGACCACCGACACCTTGCCAAAAGGCGCGAGCCGCCAGTTCGTGCATGACGGCGTGACCATTACTGTTACCGGTATCAGCAAAGGCGCAGGCATGATCCGCCCGAACATGGCCACCATGCTCGGCTATATCGCCACCGACGCCAAAGTCTCCCGCGATGTGCTGCAACGCCTGATGCTGGACGGCGCCAACAAGTCGTTCAACCGCATCACCATCGACGGTGATACCTCCACCAACGACTGCTGCATGCTGATCGCCACCGGCCAGGCCAACCTGCCGGAAATCACTTCCACCGAAGGCCCGTTGTTCGCGGCGTTGAAACAGGCGGTGTTTGAAGTGTGCATGGACGTGGCCCAGGCCATCGTGCGTGACGGCGAGGGCGCGACCAAGTTCGTCACGGTTGAAGTCAACGGCGGCGGCAACCATCAGGAATGCCTGGATGTGGGCTACACCGTGGCGCACTCGCCGCTGATCAAGACCGCGCTGTTTGCATCGGACCCGAACTGGGGCCGTATCCTTGCGGCTGTCGGCCGTGCTGGCGTGCCGGACCTTGACGTGAGCAAGATCGACGTGTTCCTGGGTGACGTGTGCATCGCCAGCCGTGGCGCCCGCGCCGAAACCTACACCGAAGCCCAGGGCTCGGCGGTGATGCAGCAGGAAGAAATCACCATCCGTATCGAACTGGGTCGTGGCGAGTGCAGCGAAACCATCTGGACCACCGACCTGTCCCACGAGTACGTGAAGATCAACGCGGAATACCGTACCTGAAAATGACCCTCCCCCTGTAGGAGCGAGCTTGCTCGCGAAAAACTCAAGGCCACCGCGTTTATCCAGGATGCACGCGTGATCGTTGACGTTCTTCGCGAGCAAGCTCGCTCCTACAAAGGGCTACGACGAGAGGAAGCAGTGGCGTGAAACGAGTGCATGTAGCAGCAGCGGTGATCCGCGGTGTCGATGGCAGGATCCTGCTGGCGCGCCGTGCCGATACTCAGCATCAAGGCGGCCTCTGGGAGTTTCCCGGCGGCAAGGTGGAGGCCGATGAGTCGGTTGCCACGGCCTTGTCCCGTGAATTGCAGGAAGAGCTGGGCATCCAGGTCACCACGGCGCGGCCGCTGATCAAGGTGCAACATGACTACCCGGACAAACAGGTATTGCTGGATGTGTGGGAAGTCTCGGCCTTTACCGGCGAGCCCCATGGCGCCGAAGGGCAGCCGTTGGCGTGGGTGGCACCGCGTGACCTGGTCAACTATGAATTCCCGGCGGCGAATGCGCCGATTGTCGCTGCGGCACGCTTGCCCGCCGAGTACCTGATCACCCCTGGCGAGCTCGAAACCCCGACGCTGTTGCGCGGTATCCAGAAGGCTATCGCCGGTGGCATCAAGCTGGTTCAACTGCGTGCGCCCAACGGCTATGACCCCAAATACCGCGACTTGGCAGTAGATGCGGTGGGCCTGTGTGCCGGCAAGGCGCAACTGATGCTCAAGGGGCCGTTCGAGTGGCTGGGGGATTTCCCCGCTGCCGGCTGGCACATGACCTCGGCGCAGTTGCGCAAATACGCGAGCAAGGGCCGCCCGCTGCCCAAAGACCGTTGGCTGGCGGCTTCGTGCCACAACGCTGAAGAGCTGGCCCTGGCGGAAATGATGGACGTGGATTTTGTCACCCTGTCGCCGGTGCAGCCGACCCAGACTCATCCGGATGCCCAGCCGTTGGGTTGGGAGCAGGCGCAGCAGTTGATCGCTGGGTTCAGCAAGCCGGTGTTTCTGTTGGGCGGGGTTGGGCCGGCGCAGCGGGAGCAGGCGTGGGAGGCTGGTGCGCAAGGTGTGGCAGGTATTCGAGCGTTCTGGCCGCAGGTGTGATGGTGCTCTGACTGACCTCTTCGCGAGCAAGCCCGCTCCCACATTTGACCGAGTTCTACCATTGGAATGCGATCAAATGTGGGAGCGGGCTTGCTCGCGAAAGCGCCCGATCAAACACCGCAATGCTCAGTGTGGCTTGGCCGCTGCCTGCCACAACACTTCCGCAATACCTTGGCGCTTGGCAATCACCCTGGCCGCCACAAACAGCAAATCCGACAACCGATTGATATACGCCAACCCCACACCCTCCAACGGCTCCACCGCATTCAGGTGCTGACAGCGGCGTTCGGCGCTGCGCGCCAGGCTGCGGCACACATGGGCCTGGGCGATCAAGGCTGAGCCGCCGGGCAGAATGAAGTTCTCCAGCGGTCCAACCTCTTCATTCCAACGATCAATCGCTGCTTCCAGTCGATCCACTTCCGCCGCATTCAGCGCCTTGTACACCGGCATGGCCAGCTCACCGCCCAAGTCAAACAGACGGTGCTGGCAAGGGGTGAGCACTTCAATCACATCCTTCAACGCCGGGTGCTTGCCGCTTTGTTCTTCAAGGTTGGCCAGCAGCAGGCCGAGTTGGCTGTTCAGCGTATCCACCTCGCCAATCGCTTCCACGCGTGGATGGTCCTTGGGCACGCGGCGGCCGTCGCCGAGGCCGGTCTCGCCTTTGTCGCCGGTACGGGTGTAGATCTTCGACAGGCGAAAGCCCATGGTCAGTGCTCCAGTTGGGTAAGTTCAGTGGGGGGCAATTGGCTGCCGGCCAAGGGCAGGCGCAAGGTAAAGCAGGTGCCCTGGCCCAGGGTGGAATGCACTTCCATCTGGCCCTTGTGGTTGTTGGTGATGATGAAATATGACACCGACAGGCCTAGCCCGGTGCCCTGGCCGATTTCCTTGGTGGTAAAGAACGGTTCGAACGTGCGTTTGCGCACGTTTTCGCTCATGCCGATGCCGTTGTCTTCCACCTGGATTTCCGCCCACGGCGGGTTGAGGCGGGTGCGCAGGATGATGCGCCCCGGCTCGCTGTCGTCCTCGCGCAGGTGAATCGCCTGGGCAGCGTTTTTCAGCAAGTTGAGCAGCACTTGCTCCAGCTCGTTGGCGGTGCCGGGCACCGGGCCCAGTTGCGGATCGAACTGGCGGATGATCGCCTGGCCCTTGAAATCGAAACCGATGGTCAGGTCAAAGTCGTTACCGGCGATGTCCACGGCCTGGTCGATCAGCGCTGGCAAATCACAGGGCGCCATCTGGCGATTGCTGCGGCGGCTGAAGCTGAGCATGTGGGTAACGATTTTCGCGGCACGCGCCCCGGCCTGCTGAATGCCGTCGAGCAGTTGCGGGACTTCGCGGCCTTGCAGGTATCGGTTGACCGTCTCCAGCTCGATGCCCACCTGTTCGGCAAGTTCAAGGTTCTTGGGCAGCTCGGGGGACAGGCGCCGCCGAATGTTCTGCACGTTATGCAGGATCGCGCCCAACGGGTTGTTGATCTCATGGGCCATACCTGCGGCCAGGCCGCCCACGGAGAGCATTTTTTCCGATTGCACCATCATTTCTTCCAGGGACAGGCGCTGGGTGATGTCGTCGATTCGGATCACCACACCGCGCCCGGCGCCGCCCATCAAGGGGTAGAACGTCAGCGCGTAATGCTTGGGCTCGTCGTCCTTGATCCAGGTGACCCGCTCGATCCGTTCCACGGTGTGTTGCTCCACGGTGGCCTTGATCTGTGGCAGGTACGGCTTGAGCGGCTGGAAGGCCAGGAACACCGGCTGGTTCAAGGCTTCGTCCAGACGCGTACCGGAGAGGGCGGTAGCTTCCTGGTTCCACTGGGTGACATAGAGTTGTTCGTCCAGGGCGATCAGCGCCGAGGGCATCGAGTCAATGATGCTGTTCAGGTAGTTCTGGAAGCCCGTGAGCTTTTTCTCGATCTTGCTGCGTACCTGGACCTCCAGTTCCAGCTTGCGGTTGGTATGCCGGGTTTCTTCGGCCAAACCCTGGGCCTGGTCATACGCGGCCTGGGAGTCGTCGCGCGCGCGTTTGAGTTGCTGCTCGCGGGCTTCGATGCGCGACAACATGGTGTTGAACGCTTCGGCCAGGCTGCCGATTTCATCACGGTTGCCACGCCCGGCGCGTAACGCGTAGTTCTCCTCGCGGGTCACCTGGCGGGACAGTTCTTCAAGTTCATGAATCGGCCGTGTGATCAGGCGTTTGATCTGCCGGGCGATGACCAGCCACAGCAATACACTGAAAATCAGGATACCCAGGCTCGCGGTCAGCGTGCCGGTATAGAACGCCACCGGCAGCTCACTGCTGGCCACCAGCAACAAATGCCCTGAAGGCTGGTTGCCGCGGGGCAGGGTGATGACCTGGTTGCTGCGAAATTCAGTGAGGCGCCACGCTTCGATATGGCGGTAGTGGTCCGGCAGGTGCAGGCGGTCGCCGTGCTGCATCTGCGCCAGGCGGTTGCCTTCGCCGTCGTACAGCGCGGCGGCGCGCAACGGTGAATAGCTGGTCAGCTCATTGAGCAGCGCCTCGGCCTTGGTCGGAGACTCAAGGGCCTCGGCGGCGAGCGCGGGGTTGGACACCAGTCGACCGATGGACTGCAAGGCCTGGGGGGCCATGCTTTCCTGGGAGATCCAGTAGGCGGCGCTGATAAACGTCAGGTTGGCCACCAGCAATACGGTGGTCAACAACACCAGCAGGGCTGCCAGCAGTTTCTGCCCTACTGGTAGATTTTCAAGACGCTGGCGCAGTGGCATCAGGGTTTTCCCAGGTGATAGACAGGTAGGCAGGGTAGCGCGTGCCTCAGTCGCTGGCCAATCCGCGTGCGCGCAAATGCTCGACCAGGCGCGCTTGCAACTGTTGCAGGTGCGGCAACACCAATTGATGGCGGGCGGCCGCCTGGCAGGCGTAGCCCAACAGGTAGCTGATCTCGGTACGCCGTGCGTTGGCCACGTCCTGGTACATGGACGAGTAATTGGTCGCCGTGGCCTGGATCACCCGCTGTACTTCGCTGTGCAGGTCCTGTGCGGCGGCGGGTTGGCCGCAGCATTCGAGCAGCTCGGCCAGTTCCGCGCACAAGGTCGCCACTTCACACGCGTGGGCTTGCAAGCCGCCGTTGCGGCATTCGTAAAGCACGGTCAGGGGATTGATGGCGCAATTGAGCGCCAGCTTGCGCCACAGGCGCGTGAGAATATCGCTGGCCCAATCGTGGGGAATGCCGGCTGCTTGCAGGTCGTCCAGCCACAGCGGTGGCGTGGGGTGGCTCGCATCCCCCAGCCAGGTGAAACCATGGCCGGCAAATACCACTCGCCAGTCGCCTTCGCGAAAGGCGCCTTCGGTACTGGAGGCATAGATGCAGCGGGCCGACGGTACTTGTGCAGCCACTGCGTCCTGGCTGCCGAGGCCGTTTTGCAGCAGGATCAGTTCGGCGTCGGGCGCCAGTCGAGGTTGCAGCTGGGCAATGGCGCTTTGGGCGTCGTAGGCTTTGCACGCCACCAGCAAGCGATGAATCGGCTCTGGGCTGTCAGGCGTTTCACCGACTACCGGGTAAGTCTGTTCTACACCCTGCTCGAACAGGGTCAGCCCCTGGCCGGCTCGATAGTCGGCCAGGCGCGCCTCATTGCGCAGGATCAGCCTGACGGGCACGCCCGCGCGCGCCAGCCGTGCGGCCCAGAGGGTGCCCAGGCTGCCGGCGCCAAGAATATGCCAGGGGGTCGACATCAGTGTGTACTCCATAAGCTCGCCAGCGGTGAACGGCGCGAAAGAACCGCTATAATGCCCCGGCATTTTAGCTCGGGCGCGCTCCATCTCTACTGAGCCCGCCCCTTATATTGGAGAAATCACATGCCTTCGTTCGACGTGGTATCTGAACTGGACAAACACGAAGTCACCAACGCCGTCGAGAACGCCGTCAAGGAACTGGACCGTCGCTACGACTTGAAAGGCAAGGGCAGCTTCGAATTCAAGGAAAAGGAACTGACCGTCAACCTGACCGCTGAAGCCGATTTCCAGCTGGAAGCGATGATCGAGATCCTCAAGCTGGCCCTGGTCAAGCGCAAGATCGACGTGCAATGCCTGGAAGTCAAGGATGCCTACGCTTCCGGCAAGCTGATGAAGCAGGAAGCCGTGCTCAAGGAAGGCATCGACAAAGAGCTGGCCAAGAAGATCGTGGCGCACATCAAGGACGCCAAGCTCAAAGTCCAGGCCGCCATCCAGGGCGAGCAGGTTCGCGTTACCGGCAAGAAGCGTGACGACCTGCAAGAGGCCATCGCGGCCCTGCGCGCCAAGACGTTTGATATGCCGCTGCAGTTCAATAACTTCCGCGACTGATGGCACTTTGGGGAACCTGTGGGCACTTTTGACGTCCCACGCCCCAGCATCATTGCCTACAATTGAGCCCTTCGGGGCTCAATTGCGTTTTCAGGCAGTCAGTCGAGCCTTATCGCCGCACAACAGGAGAAAGTAGATGGATTTGAACGCTGAAATGGATCACCTGATCAAGACCTCCCAGTCTTGGATCCCCATGATCATGGAATACGGCAGCCGCGTATTGCTGGCGTTGGTCACCCTGGCCATCGGCTGGTGGCTGATCAATGTCTTGACGCAACGCGTGGGCCGCCTGCTGGCCATGCGTAACGCGGACATGGCGTTGCAACACTTCATCACCAGCCTTGCCAACATCGCGCTCAAAGTCATGCTGGTGGTCAACGTGGCCTCGATGATCGGTGTGGCCACCACCTCGTTCGTGGCGGCGATCGGTGCCGCTACCCTGGCTATCGGCCTGGCCTTGCAAGGCAGCCTGGCGAACTTTGCCGGCGGCGTGCTGATTCTGTTGTTCCGCCCGTTCCGCATCGGTGACTGGATCGAAGCCCAGGGCACCTCGGGTACCGTCGACAGCATCCAGATCTTCCACACCGTATTGCGCACCGGCGACAACAAGACGGTGATCATTCCCAACGGCAGCCTGTCCAACGGCCTTATCACCAACACCAACCGCCAGCCGACCCGCAAGGTCGTGTTTGATGTGGGTGTGGACTATGAGGCGGACCTGCAGAAGGCCCGTGAAGTATTGCTGGCTCTGGCCGAAGACCCGCGTGTACTGAAGGACCCTGCCGCTGTGGCGGTGGTGTCGACCTTGGGCGACAGTTCCATCACCGTCTCCCTGCGTTGCTGGACCAACACCCCGGATTATTGGGACGTGGTGTTTATGCTCAATGAACTGGCGCGTGACCGTTTGAAAGCGGCCGGGATTGATATTCCGTTTCCACAACGGGTTATTCGGGTGATGCAGGAAAGTGCGCCGAAATAACTTGGCGTGATGCTATCGAACTTGGCCGATAGGTCAGCTTTGATAAACTAGTTACTTAGCTTGCTAGTTGTTTTGTTGATTGAAATAAAACTGCAATAAAAAAGCCGCTCCCTGTTAAACAGAGGAGCGGCTTTTTGTTTGAGGCCGAAGCCTCAAGTCATCGCTGTAACGAAACCGATCGTTACAAGATGTTCAACGGGTATTGCGCAATCAGGCGCAGTTCGTCGATAGAGGCGGAACCATAGTAAACGCCATCAGACGAACGATAGGTTGCCTGACGGATACGCAGGCTCAGGTCTTTAGCTGGGCCGCTCTGGATCACGTACTTGCCTTCGATGTCGCGTTCCCACTCTTTACCGTTCGACGTGGTGCCAGTGTTGGCGCCGCTACCGGTTACGTAACGAGTCATGAAGCTCAGGCCAGGAATGCCGAAGGTTGCCATGTTGATGTCGTAGCGCGCC